>JAFQPD010000097.1 GCA_017411945.1 Mailhella sp. | reverse complement strand
GGAGAACGCCGCCGAAGTGTTCGACCCCCTCAGCAATCCTAAGAAAGACGACGAATAAGGGGTGAACGCATGATAGCTCTTATCTTTTCCGTCTTCCTCATCACGCTTTTCCTCGGCTTCCCCGTGGCCATATGCCTTGCCCTTACGGCAACGGCAGGCCTGCTCTTCCACGACCTGCCGCTCATCGTGGTGGTGCAGCGTATGTTCCAGGGCTTCAACTCCTTCTCTCTCCTTGCCGTGCCCTTCTTCGTGCTGGCCGGTGAGCTGATGAACAAATGCGGCATCACCCAGCGCCTCATCGACTTTTCCTACATGCTGGTGGGCCGCATCCCCGGCGGCCTTGCCCACGCCAACATCGCGGCCTCCATGTTCTTCGGCGGCATCAGCGGTTCCGCCGTGGCCGACACCGCCGCCATCGGCTCCATCATGGTTCCCGGCATGGTGAAGAACGGCTACCACCCCGGCTTCAGCGCCGCCGTTACGGCCGCTTCCTCCACTATGGGCCCCATCATCCCGCCGTCCATCCTCATGGTCATCATGGGCGTCACCACGGGCATGTCCATCGGCGGCCTGTTCATGGCCGGCCTCGTGCCCGGCCTCATGCTCGGCCTCGGCATGATGGCCTACAGCTACATCGTCGCCATTCGCGACAACTACCCCAAGGACCCGAACCCGCTCACCCTGCGCCGCGTGCTCCGCGAGCTCTATAACGCCGGCCCGGCCCTGCTGGCCCCCGCCATCATCATGGGCGGCATCATGTTCGGCGTCTTCACGCCTACCGAAGCCGCCGCCGTGGCCGTGCTCTACGCGCTGCTCCTCGGCTTCTGCTACCGCGCCCTCACCCTGAAGGCCCTGTACGAGGTCTTCGCCTCCAGCGTGCTCACCACCGCAGTGCTCCTGCTCATCATCGGCACGGCCAACGCCTTCGCCTGGCTCCTCGCCTCCGAGCAGATACCCACTCAGCTCGCGGCCATGATCCAGTCCATCACCACGAACAAGCTCGCCATCCTGCTCATGCTGAACGCTCTCCTGCTTTTCGTGGGCATGTTCCTCGAAGGCGGCGCGGCCATCATCATCCTTGCCCCCACCCTGCTCAACGTGGCCACTTCCGTGGGTATCGAGCCCCTGCACTTCGGCATGATCATGGTTCTGAACATGGCCATCGGCCTGCTCACGCCCCCGCTCGGCGTCTGCCTCTTCGTCATCTGCGGCGTCACCAAGCTGGACCTCGGCTACGTCATCAAGTCCGTCATGCCCTTCGTCTGGGTGGAGATAGCCGTGCTCCTGCTCATCACCTATGTGCCGCCTCTCTGCCTCACCATCCCCCGTCTGCTGGGCTATATCTAGGAGCATGGCATGAACAGGAAACTCAGCTCTCACGTCACCTCCCAGCGTTTCAGCGTCATCCGCGACATGGTGGCCCGCGCCAAGGCATACGACAACGTCATCTCCCTGAGCATCGGCGAGCCGGACTTCGACACCCCGGCCTTCGTCTGCGAAGCCGCCATGGAGGATACGCTCAAGGGCTACACCCACTACGCCGCCTCCAACGGCGACCCTGAGCTCCGCGCGGCCCTGCTCAAGGACATCTGCGCCAAGACGGGCCTGCCCTGCGAAGGGAAGAACCTGCTCGTCACCACCGGAGCCATGCACGGCCTGCTTGCGGTGATGCGCACCCTGCTCGAAGAAGGCGACGAAGTGCTCTGCCCGGCCCCCTGCTTCTCCGACTACGCCGGCCACTGCGGCCTTGCCGGCGGAAAGCTGGTGCAGGTGCCCACGAAGATGGAGGAAGGCTTCCAGCCCACGCGCGCCGCGCTCGAAGCCTGCCTCAGCCAGAAGAGCCGCGTGCTCCTCATCAACTCGCCCTGCAATCCTTCCGGCGTGGTGCTCACGCCCGAAACCCTGGACATGCTGGCGGACTTCGCCAAGGCGCACGACCTTGTTGTGGTCTCCGACGAAGTGTACGATTCCATCACCTTCGGCCGCAAAGCCGAGAGCATAGTCACCCGCCCGGGCATGTTCGAGCGCACCGTGGTGCTGAACTCCTTCTCCAAGGCATTCGCCATGACCGGCTGGCGCGTGGGCTATGCCTACGGCCCGGAATGGATCATGGGCGAGATGGTCAAGGTGCTCAGCTATTCCGTGGCCAGCACCAGCACCGCTGGCCAGCGCGCCGCCCTCTACGCGCTCACCGGCCCGCAGGGCGAGTTCGAGGCCATGCGCGAAGCCTACCGCCGCCGCACGGCCCTTGTGGCAGAACGCCTCAACGCCATGCCCGGCGTGCGCAGTCTCGCCCCGGAAGGTACCTTCTACCTCTTCCCGCACATCGAAGCGGCCGAGGCGGACAGCTTCGCCTTCGCCCTCGACCTTCTGGACAAGGAACAGCTGGTGGTCGTGCCCGGCTTCCCCTTCGGCCCGGAAGAGTCCGTGAAGGGCTGCATCCGCATCGCCTGCACTGTGGATGAGGAAAAGCTCACCGAGGCCATGGACCGCCTCGAACGCTACCTGAAGGCGCACTGCGCCTGAGGAGGAAACATGGCCCTGCCTGCCAAGATAGCGGAAGAGCTCCGCGCCATTCTCGGCCCGGAAGGCTTCCTCGATGCCCCTGAGGATCTCCGCGCCTTCGCCTACGACCTTTTCGCCAACCATAAGCCCGACGCCGTGGCCCTGCCTGCCAGCGTGGAACAGGTCTCCGCCGTCATGCGCCTGTGCAACCAGAACAAGGTGCCCGTGTACCCCCGCGGTTCCGGGACCAGCCTTGCGGGCTCTCCCGTGCCTGTGCTGGGAGGGCTCGTGCTCTGTTCCTCGCGCATGAACAAGGTGCTCGAAGTCTCGGTGACGGATCGCCTCGCCCGCGTGCAGTCCGGCTGCGTCACCGGCGACCTGCAGAAGGCCGCGGCCGCGCAGGGCCTCATGTATCCTCCGAACCCCACCTCCATGCTGTACTCCACCATCGGCGGCAACGTGTCCACCAATGCGGGCGGAGCTTCCGGCGCGAAGTACGGCGTCACCCGCGACTACCTTCTCGGCCTCACCGCCGTGCTTCCCAACGGCGACGTGGTGGAGATGGGCAACCGCTGTCAGAAGGACGTCACCGGCTTCGACCTGCCGCGCCTCATCTGCGGCTCCGAGGGCCTGCTGGCCTTCATCGCGGAAGTCACGGTGAAGCTCATCCCCCTGCCTGAAGGCATACGCACGGCTCTGGCCTACTTCAGCGACGTGACCGAAGCCGGCTCCGTGGTCACGGACATCGTTTCCCACCGCATCCTTCCCTGCACGCTGGAACTCATGGACCGCGTGTTCCTGAACACCGTGGCCGAAGTGTACGGCGTGCCCTGCCCGGAAGGCGCAGGCGCGGCCCTGCTCATCGAAGTGGACGGCCCGGACATGGTGCTGGACGGCCAGATGCAGACCATAGAAGCCATCTGCCGCGCCCACAAGGCCGTGGGCGTGGAGCTGGCCCGCTCCGAAGAAGAGCGCGACGTGCTCTGGAAGGCTCGGCGCGGCGGCACGGCCGCCCTCGTGCGCAGGGCCGACATGCTCGTCACTCTGGACTACGCCGTGCCCATCTCGCTCCTGCCCAAGGCCCTCGGCATGATGGAGGAACTGGCCTCGAAGCACGGATGCGACGTGGTGACCATTGCCCATGCGGCGGACGGCAACATCCACCCCATGGTGCTCTACAGCCCCTCCGACCCGGCTCAGGAGGCCGCCTTCCATGCCTTTGCGGATGCCTCGGCCCGCGCCATCGTGGAGCTTGGCGGCACGGTGAGCGGCGAACACGGCAT
>JAFQPD010000096.1 GCA_017411945.1 Mailhella sp. | reverse complement strand
TGATACTGCATACTTTTGTGTGGGAAAGTAGGCCGATGCCAAGGTTTTCTTTAGAAAGGCCGTCGTATGACGGCCTTTCGTCGTTTAAAAGCCCCGCGCTGCAAAAGCCCCGCCGCATCCCCGAAAAAGGATGCTGCGGGGCTTTTGTGTTACGGGGCAAGAGTGCTAAAAGGCGTCTATTCTCTTCTTCTTTCGAAGGCTTCAGCTCGCTGGTACGGGGCCGTCGAGCGTCGCTCAAGCAATAGATGCCGGTATTCCATGCGTACAGCATCGCCTGCGGTGCAGTTTCCCTTGATACGTTCGAAGAGAATATTGAAGGCGGTACGCGCCCGTGCTTCAGCCTGATGCTCAACTGACGTCAGGCCGATATGGGATATACGAGACGAAGGCAGGTTATTGAAGCCACAGACGCTGTAATCTTCAGGTACTCGGTAGCCCTTGTCGGCAATGGCGTCGAGCACACCGTAGGCGATAAAGTCGTTGACACCGACAAAACCCGAGACTGGCTTTCCCTCGTCCAGACATTTCAGGGTCAGTTCGTAGCCGATACGCTGTTCGATGTCGAAGCTGATCATTTCTTCCTGTGGGCTATGATTACGGGTGAAGACCTGTACGGTGCATCCTATTTCCTGTTCGTAAACATCGAGGACGCCTTGCAGGCGGTGCAGGCGAATGGCGTTTGCCGAGTTCATCATGGCGGTGATGAAGGCGATATGCTGGTGCCCCAGTTCAATCATATGCCGACCGATGAGCCTGCCCGCGTTATAGTTGTCCAGTTCTACGGTATCGACGCTGGATTTTACGCTTCGGTCTCCCAGGATGACAATGGGAAGCTTACGGTTGATTTTTTCTACCCGATGCATGTTCTGAGGCATGAGCGTGAAAATCATGCCGGCAGCGCCGAGAGCAAGCGCCATGTCGAGGATTTCCTCTTCCTTCCTGGCATCACGGTAGGTGGTGAAGATGAGCGTTGAGAATTCGTGCTGTTCTGCCGCCTGCTGTATGGCCTGGATAAGGCTTGAGTAATAGGCGTTGGCGATGTTGGGAGCGACAAGGACGATTGCCTTGCGTGTTGGGAGCCGCCCTTTCGTGCGGCGGATGGGAGCCTGATAGCCCAGAGCGTCGGCCGCGCGTCGTACTTTCTGCACGGTCTCCTGCGAAAAAGAAACATCGGCGCGCGCATTGAGGATCATGGACACGGAGCTCAGGGAGACTCCTGCGGCTCGGCTCACATCAGACAGGGTGATTTTTCTTTTCGCTGACATGGTGTTGATCCTGAAAATTGCAGGTTGCAGAACCTTGCGTTGCCGATTTTACAGCTTGCGGAGTTTTTTTAACCCAGTAAAAACATAGACTTTCTATGAAAAATCAGAATTCTTTATCATTGATTGTTTTGGACGAGTAACTCATTTAAGAATCAAAAAACTTTGATGTAATCCATAGTTAAAATAAAATATTATCGCTGTAAATTTCATTAAAAATTTAATTATTCTTGTTAAAATTATTTTTATGCAAAATATATTGATAAAATTATGGTCTTTTTATATTGGAAAATAGAATAAGGTTGTCAGGGTAGTTTGAAGATGGTCAAAGTATCTTGATCGTAGTATGTCACTATAATAGAGGAGATGGTCTATGGCGTGGACACAAGTTTATGCGCCTGTCGTCAGTGAAGTCGTTTCTGCATGTATTGCGGCTATCCCGCTCGTTATTCTTCTGTACATGCTGGCTGTAAAAAGGGCAAAAGGCCATATTGCCGCGCTTGCCGGCCTTGCCTCGGCGTTCGTTATAGCCATTCTTGTATGGGGTATGCCTGTCATGACCGCCGTTGGCGCTGTCAGCCTTGGCGTGGCCAACGGCCTGTTCCCCATCATCTGGATCGTCATCACCTCTGTGTGGGTGTACAACATGACCGTGGAATCCGGCGAGTTTGAGATCATCAAGGACTCTCTGGCCCGCGTGACGCCTGACCGCCGCCTCCAGACCATCTTCATCGCCTTTGCCTTTGGTACCTTCCTCGAAGGTACTGCTGGTTTCGGCACCCCTGTGGCCATCACCGCCGCCATGCTCGCCGGTCTTGGCTTCAATCCTCTGTATGGCGCTGGCCTTTGCCTTATCGCCAACACCGCTCCCGTGGCCTTCGGCGCCATCGGTGCTCCCATCCTGACCGCCGCCAGCGTGTCCGGCATCGATGCCAACCTGCTCAGTCAGGTGGCCGCTCGCCAGCTCCCCATCCTTGCTGTGATCGTGCCCTTCTGGCTCAGCATCGTGATGTGCGGCTTCAAGCGCTCCATGGAGATTCTGCCCGCCATCCTCGTGTCCGGCCTCTGCTTCGCTGGTGCTCAGTTCGTGTTCGCCAACTTCCACGGCCCGACCTTGCCCGACATCATGTCCGCTCTGGCCACCATCGTTGGTCTGCTCGTCCTGCTTCGCTACTGGCAGCCCAGCAATATCTTCCGCTTTGCCGAAGATCCTGCCGTCTCCAACGATGGCCCCGGCTATTCCGGAAAGGTCGTGCTTCGTGCATGGGGGCCTTACCTCATTCTGGCCGTCATGGTCTTCTTCTGGGGCCTGCCTCAGTTCAAGGCTGTGCTGAACGGCATTTCCTGCCCTAGCTTCTCCTGGCCTCTGCTTGACGGCATGGTCAACCGCGCCGCTCCCATCGTGGCAACCGAAGCTCCCTACGCGGCTCGCTTCACCTTCAACTGGGTGTCTGCCGGCGGTACCGCCATCCTGCTTTCCGGCTTCATCGCTGTGCCCATGATGCCCGGCTATTCCTATGCCAAGGCTGTGAAGTGCTTCTTCACCACCCTGCATCAGCTGCGCTTCCCCATCCTTACCATCGGCAGCGTGCTTGGTCTGGCGTTCCTGATGAACTACGCCGGCATGAGCTCCACGCTTGGCCTGGCCTTCACCAAGACTGGCAGCCTGTTCCCCTTCTTTGCTCCGCTCATCGGCTGGCTGGGCGTGTTCCTCACCGGATCCGACACCTCCTCCAACGCCCTCTTCTCCAGCATGCAGCGTACCACGGCTACGGCAGTCGGCATTCCGCCTGAACTGGCCGTTGCCTCTAACGCCGTTGGCGGCGTGACCGGCAAGATGATCTCTCCGCAGTCCATCAGCGTGGCCACTTCGGCTACCAACATGGTTGGTCAGGAAGGCAATCTTTTCCGCTTCGCTTTGGGCCACTCCATTGCCCTTACTCTTATCCTCTGCGTGCTGGTCTACTGCCAGGCTGGTTTCCTTAGCTGGATGCTTCCGTAAGGAGGAAAACGGGACCTGTATGGAGAGCTGATTCTTCCATACAAAACTAAGCCGGGATATGTTCTGAACGGTTCTGAACATATCCCGGCTTTCTGTTTGCCGGCGGTTCGGCTTTGCAGCCGGGAAACTGTGACGCTGTTCTCTTGCGCATGAAACGGCCTGCGGCTATACTGCCTTGGTATCTTATCAGAATGAGGTATGAAATGGAATTTACTGAAAAAGAGCAGGCCATACTGCGCATCGTCCAGAAGAATCTGCCAGATACTCTCACCCCCTACGCGGACATCGCCGCCGCCACGGGCACTACGGAAGAAGAGGTGCTGGCTCTCATACAGCGACTGAAGGACTGCGGAGCTATCCGCCGTTTCGGTGCGAGCATCAAGCACCAGCGTACGGGATGGTCGCACAATGCCATGGTGGCCTGGGTAGCCAGTGAAGAGCTTGCGGAGGCAGTCGGCCCCAAGGCTGCCGAGCACAGCCGCATTTCTCACTGCTATTTCCGTCCCAGCAACTATCCCGACTGGAACTATACCTTCTTCACCATGATACATGGCAAGAGCGAACAGGATTGCCTTGATGTGGTGGAAGAACTGCGTCGTACGACAGATCTTGATGAATATGCCGTCCTCGAAAGCCTGAAAGAGCTTAAGAAGACTTCCATGACCTATTTCCCCGAGCCGACTGAATAACGGCAGGAGCTTACATGAATACCGAACGTTCCCGTGCTCTTTTCGCACATGCGCAGGAAATCATTCCCGGCGGCGTGAACAGCCCTGTGCGCGCCTGCCGCAACGTGCATGCCGACCCTCTCTTCATCGCAGAAGCCAAGGGGGCTCATCTCACTACTGTCGATGGCGACCACTTCATCGACTTCCTTGGCTCCTGGGGCCCCATGCTTGTGGGCCACGCCCATCCTGAAGTGACCGAAGCCATCCAGCAGGCCGCCCTGCGCGGCACCAGCTACGGTGCTCCCAGCGAGGCAGAAGTGCTCCTCGCTGAAGAAGTCTGCGCCGCTCTGCCTTCCGTCGAGATGGTCCGCATGGTGAATTCCGGCACCGAGGCCACCATGAGTGCCCTGCGCCTTGCCCGCGGCGTGACCGGCCGAACCAAGATGATAAAGTTCATCGGCGGCTATCACGGCCATGGAGACGCCTTCCTCGCCAGCGCCGGCTCCGGTGTGGCCACCTTCTCCATTCCCGGCACTCCCGGCGTGCCTGCCAGCACTGTGGCCGACACTCTGCTTGCCCCCTACAACGACCTCGAAGCCGTGAAGAAGCTTTTCGAAGCCAATCCCGGCCAGATCGCCGCTCTCTTTGTCGAGCCTGTGGCTGGCAACATGGGCCTCATGCTTCCCCAGCCCGGATTCCTCGAAGGTCTGCGCGAGCTCTGCACCAAGAACGGCACCATCCTCGTTTTCGACGAAGTCATCACCGGTTTCCGCCTGTCCTACGCCGGTGCTCAGGGCCGCTTCGGCATCATGCCCGACCTTACCACCTTCGGCAAGATCATCGGCGGCGGTCTCCCTGTGGGTGCCTACGGCGGCCGTGCAGACCTCATGAAGCACGTCGCTCCTCAGGGCGAAGTCTATCAGGCTGGCACGCTTTCCGGCAATCCGCTGGCCATGGCCGCGGGCCTTGCTACGCTGAACATCCTCAAGCGTTCCGACTACGCCGCTCTCGAAGCCCGTGTGAGCGCGTTCGTGGCCGAGCTCGAGCAGATCCTCAAGGCCAAGGGCGTTCCCGTCCAGATTCCGCACATTGCTTCTCTGTTCACCATCTACTTCACGGAAGCCCCCCTGCGCGACTTTGCCAGCGTGCAGACGTCCGACGTGGCTCTCTTCGAGAGCTTCTTCAAGCAGATGCGTGCGCAGGGCATCTTCATGGCCCCCTCTGCCTTCGAAGCCAACATGCTCTCCTTCGCACACAGTGAAGAGGATTTCGCCAAGGCTCTCGAAGCCGCTCGCAACGTGAAGTTCTAAGTTTTCCGCACGGAAAAACGAAGCCCCCGGCCTGAGAAGGCTGGGGGCTTTTCTGCATGGAGCGCGGATTATTTCTTCTGTTCAGACCTGATGTCGGCAAGGGCGGCTTCCGCAGGGCTGAGCTGTCTGCTGGAAGAAGAGGAGGGCTTTGCGGCCGCAGCCTTTGCCTTTGTCGTGCGCGTGCTGTTCTGTTTTTTCGATGCGGCGGGCCTGGTTTTCTGAGCCGTTTTTTTCTTCTGGACTGCCTTCTTTTTAGTAGCCGCCTTTTCGATTTTTTTCTTCTTCTGTTCGGCCCTCGCCTTGGCCCGCGCCTTGTTTCTGGAGCTTTCCTTTTTCATGGCGGCCTCCGATTTTTTGCCGCCGCGTTTTACCGCCGCCTTTTTCGTTTTGGGAGTTTCGAGGATGGGATTCCCCTTGCCAAAACGCTTTGCCTGTTTTGCGGTCACGCCGAGCTCGCGTGCTACGGTGATATGTTTTTTGCCTATGGTCTTGAAGCCGGCGTTCAGCAGGCGGCGGGCCTCTGCTGCTCTCACGCCGGTGTTGGGCGCGCCAAGGATGACGCCGATGAGCTTATGCCCGTTCCGTCTGGCGGAAACGATGATATTGTAGCCAGCGGCGGTTATCCAGCCAGTTTTCAGGCCGTTGATGCCGCGGTAGTAACCGACCAGCGGATTATGGTTGGGTTCGCTCTTGCCGTTGTGCGTGATGTATTTTGCCAGATGGTATTTATTCGAGCGCGGGTATTTTCTTTCGTAGGAGCGCGCCATGGTGAGCATGTCGCGTGCTGTGGTGTACTGGCCTTCAGCGGGCAGGCCATGCACGTTCAGGAAGCGGCTGTTCTTCATGCCTATGCGGCGGGCAAGGCTGTTCATGCGCTGGACGAAGGCAGAGCTGGAGCCGGCAACATGTTCGGCCACGGCCATGCTGGCATCGTTGCCCGAAGCCACGGCCATGCCGTAGAAGAGCTTGTCGAGCGTGACGACGTCGCCGGTTTTGAGGAACATGGAAGAACCGCGCGTGCGTGCGGCGCTGCGGCTCACTTTTACTTTCTTCTGGTAGCTCGTTTTGCCTGCGCTTATGGCGTCCATGGCTACATACATGGAGAGAACCTTGGTCAGCGAGGCGGGAGGGATGCGCCTGTCCGCATACTGTTCATAGAGGATGCGGCCGGTGGTCACATCCATGAGTATGGCACTCTTGGCGTTGATGGGCCCGGCGAAGGCAGGCATGGCAAAGAGCAGGCTGAGGAGGAAGGCAAGTGCGGTGAAGACGCGCGAGCCGAAGCGACGGTAGGGCATGACGGATTCCGAAAGGGAAAATTCGAGTCCAAGAAGGGACGGAAGGGCAGAGAAGGAAGCCTCTGCCGTGAGGTCGGACAGAGGCTTTGAAAATTTTTAGAATATTTTTGAGAAGGCGGCAAGCTTGTGCCTGCGCCCGGAGAAGGAGAAAAACGCCGGACAGCGTGAACTGTCCGGCGTTTTCAATGCAGGTTTGCGGGTGTGTTAGTCCATGCCCATGGCTTTCTTCACCTTGTCGAAGATGCCCTTGCCCTGTTCTTCCGAGAGCTTTTCGAACTCGCGGAGCAGTTCCTCCTGCTTGGAGGAGAGCTTGGTGGGCGTCTTCACCAGGACCTGGACGAGCAGGTCGCCCATGCGGTTCTGGCCGGGGTACTTGAGGCCCTTGTTGCGGATGGTGAAGACCTTTCCGCTCTGCGTGCCCTTGGGGATGTCCAGATCGAGAGTCTCGCCTTCGTTGAGGCTGGGGATCTGGATGCGGGTGCCGAGGGCGGCCTGAGGGAAGGTGATGGTGGCGGTGTAGATGAGGTTCTGGTCGTCGCGTTCGAAGACGTCGTCTTCTTCCACATGCAGGACCACATAAAGGTCGCCGTTGGGGCCGCCGTGCACGCCCATTTCGCCTTCGCCGCGCAGGCGCAGGCGTGCGCCGTCATAGACGCCGGCCGGGATGCGCACGGAAAGCTCGCGCACGGTCTCCACGATGCCCTCGCCCTTGCACTTGGGGCAGGGCTTGGGGATGGTGTAGCCGCGGCCGTGGCAGGAGGGGCAGGGCTGGACGAACTGCATGAAGCCCTGGCGCATGGCCACCTGGCCAGAGCCGCCGCACTGCTTGCAGGTTTCGCGGGAAGAACCCTTGGCCGCGCCGGAGCCGCCGCATTCGGGGCATTCCATGTGACGGGGCACGCGGATGGGCTTTTCCACGCCCTTGGCGGCTTCGCGGAAGGATATGGTCAGATTATAGCGCAGGTCGTCGCCCTGCTGGGGGCGCGGGCCGCGGGAGCGGGCATGGCCGCCGAATCCGAAGATGTCGCCGAAGATGTCGCCGAACTGGGAGAAGATGTCTTCCGCATTGGTGAAGCCGGCGCCGCCCATGCCCGAAGGGTCTGCAGTGCCGAAGCGGTCATAGTTGGCACGGCGCTCCGGGTTGCGGAGCACATCGTATGCCTCGGCCGCTTCCTTGAACTTCTGCTCCGCTTCGGGATTGTCAGGGTTGTGGTCGGGGTGGTACTTCAGCGCCAGTTTGCGGTAGGCGCGCTTGATCTCGTCTTCCGAGGCGTCTTTGGCAACGCCAAGGATCTCATAATAATCGCGCTGGCTCATGATGCGTGACCGGGCAGGCTGGGCTTAGGCGTCTT
Source organism: Mailhella sp. (assembly GCA_017411945.1). Taxonomy (GTDB): domain Bacteria; phylum Desulfobacterota; class Desulfovibrionia; order Desulfovibrionales; family Desulfovibrionaceae; genus Mailhella. The sequence goes on along the minus strand of JAFQPD010000096.1, from coordinate 1,407 downwards.
CGCCGGGGCGAGGAGTATAGAAACGCTTGTCTTCGGGAAGGACCTTGCCGGCGGCGATTTCGCGCAGTGCGGTCACGATCTCCTTGTTCTTGCTTTCCACGAGAGGTTCGTAGCCTTCACGGAACTGGCGCACGCGCTTGATAGCCATCTGAACGAGAAGGAAGCGGTTGTCCACACGCTGCTGGCAGTCTTCAACGGTAATACGGGCCATTTGTGCCTCCATGGTTCCGGCAATGCCGGGTAATTTTATATGTTTGCGCCAGGCGCATTAAATATCGATAGACGGCTTGCGCCGAACCATTTTTTTTATCGAGAGCTTCAAGCTCTGTCAATACTTTAAGCGGGTACGAAAAAGGGGAAGGCCGTGCCCTCCCCTTCGTCCTTACTTCTGGCGTTTGCCGAAGCGATGCACCGGAGCTTCGTTTTCCGTATCCATGCGGAAGAAGTCGTCCGGAGCGCCGTGGAATTTCTTCTTGCCATGGCCGCGGTCTTCGCGGTCGAAGCGCTTTTCACCGAAGGAACGGCCTTCGCCGTCCTTACGGTCGAAACGCTTGCCGAAGGGCTTCTTGAAGCCGCCTTCCTCGCCTTCGCGGCGGAATTCCTTGCGGAAGGGGCGGCCTTCGCCGCGCTCTTCGCCGTCGCGCTGGAAGCGGGAGCCGAAGGGCTTGCGGAAAGAGCGTTCCCCTTCGCGTTCAAAGCGAGGCTTGCGGAAACCTTCTCCTTCGTTCATCTCGCCTTCGCTTTCCCAGGGCTTCTTTTCGAAGCGGGGGCGGAAGCCATGTTCGCGGAAGGGGCGGCGTTCTCCGTCTTCACGGTCGAAACGCTTGCCGAAGGGCTTGCGGAAGGAACGGCCTTCGTTCTCGCCGCCTTCTTCATCGAACTTGCGGAAAGGACGGCGTTCGAAGGAACGGCCTTCCTCGCCATCGTTCTGGAAGCGGCTGCCAAAAGGCTTGCGGAAGGAGCGTTCGCCGCCTTCGCGCTCGAAGCGGGGCTTGCGCTCGAAGGGGCGGCGCTCTTCGCGGCCTTCGTCTTCACCGCCCCAGCTTTCGCTGGCGTAGCGGCGCTGGCGGGCCAGTTCGTCATCCTGCTTTTCGAAGCGGGGGCGGAAGCCCTTGCGGTCGGCAAAGGCGCGGCGGCCGGTGCGGCGTTCTCCGTCTTCGCGGTCGAAACGCTTGCCGAATTTGCCTTCGGGCCGGGGGCGGCGGGGGGCACGGTCATCATCCTTGCGGCGGAACGGGCGGCGCCCTTCCTCATCTTTCTGGTATTCCAAGTCAATCTCCAGTCTGCCGACGTGAACGCCGGTAAGTTTCACGGTCACTCTCTGACCGAGTCGGAAGGCTTCGCCGGTGTGCTCACCGCGCAGTTCCTGCCGTTCTTCATCATAAATATAATAGTCGCGGCCCAGCG
>JAFQPD010000095.1 GCA_017411945.1 Mailhella sp. | reverse complement strand
CTCGGCTCCGTGGGCTTCGACAGCCCCGAAGCCCAGAAGACCGCCTACGGCCTGCTCATCCTCACCGTGTCCGCCTTCTGCCTCACCTCTCTGGATACCGCCACCCGCCTGGCCCGCTACATGTTCCAGGAATTCTGGCTGAACCCCGGCGAAACTCCTGAAACCGTTACCGGTTTCCGCAAAACCCTGTGCAACAAGTATGTGGCCACTGTCATCACCGTGTTCCTCGGCCTTGCCTTCGGCATGGGCGGCTGGGCCAAGGTGTGGCCTCTGTTCGGCGCATCCAACCAGCTCCTGGCCGGCCTTGCCCTGCTGGCCGTGGCCGCCTGGCTCAAGAACGCCGCACGCAACCATAAGATGATGATCTTCCCCATGGTCTTCATGATCCTCGTGACCCTCACCTCCCTGTTCCTGTCCTTCAAGGCCAAGGTGGGCGTCATCATGGCCGGCCAGGGCGACATGACCACCGCCTGGATGCAGGCCGGCCTCGCCGCCGTGCTGTTCATCCTCGCCCTCTTCCTCGTGCGCGAAGCCTGGCCCGTGCTGCGCTCCAAGAAGGCGTAACGCCTCGCACTGGATGAAGTGAACTTGCGGCTCTGCCTTCGGGTAGAGCCGCTTTTCTTTTGCTTTCTTTACAGCACTGGCGGGGCATGGTAGCGTATATCATTTCATACCGGGAGGCCGATATGAGCGAGCCCCGCCTCCATTCTCTCGACAACCTGAAATGGGCCGTCGTCTGGCTTATGGTCGCATTCCATGCATCCATGTGCTACATGGCTTACGCGCCCGAGTGGTGGTATGTGGTGGATGCGTCCCAGCCTCTCTTCTCCGCAACGGCCTTCGTCTGCTGGACCGATATTTTCATCATGCCCGTCATGTTCTTCGTGTCCGGCTATTTCGGCCTCATGTCGCTGGCAAAGCACGGCACGGGAGAATTCTGGAAACGCAAGCTGTACCACATCGTCGCCCCATGGATCTTCGGGGCCATGGTCATCGCTCCCTTCATAGCCTATCTCATGCTGGCGAGCCGCAACTCCCCCACCAGCTTCCGGGAATTCTACACTTCACTGTTCTGGGGCCCCTATTATCAGCAGGCCCACTACTGGTATCTCGGCGCACTTACGGCACTTTACGCCATGCTTACAGGGCTGTGCCTCCTGTCCCCCCGCTTTGCGCAAAGAGGAAAGGTCCGCACCCCCTCACTTCTCATCCCCGCCGTTCTCTTTGCCCTCTCGGCTGTCAGCATCGGCATCATCAGTTCTGCCATGCATCCCGACACATGGACCTTCTACGGCTATGTGCTGGTGCTCCAGCCTGTGCGCATTCCTACATACATCGCAGTGTTCTTTCTCGGCGCATGGGCATGGAAAACACGCTGGTTCACCCCTGAGGGCTATGCTCCAGCCTGCCCGGCATGGTGTACGCTGTTCCTGCTCAGCGGCCTGCTCTACCTCTGGCAAAAACTATTTCTCGCGCCGACCTCATCCCCGGCCCTGCTCGTCTGGACGAACGCCCTCTGCCAATCCGCCTTCACCGTTTCGGCCCTGTTCGCCCTCCCTGCCTTTTTCCATCGCCGCTTCAACAGAGCCTCCCGCCTGAGCTCCGAGCTTGCCGCCACCTCTTACGGGGTCTACTATCTGCATCAGCCCATACTCTTCCCTCTGGCCTGGATCTTCACGGCTGTCCCCCTTTCCTCCCCGCTGAAGTTCCTTATTGTCAGCCTCATCACTCTGGCCGCCAGCTTTGCCATGAGCCGCTTTATCTTGAACAGGCTCTCCCCGCTCCGTCGCTGCTTCCTCAGCTGACAGCGCAGGACATGCCTTTTCAAGGCAAAGCATCCCTGCTATGTTTGCGGCATGAATATGCCCGTAGAATCTTCGTTTCCCGCTCTGCTGGAGGCACTCTCCTCCCACGACCGAGCCCTGCTCACCGCGCCTCCCGGCTCCGGCAAAACCACCCGCGTCCCCCTCTTCCTCATGGAGCACATGGAAGGGACCATTCTCATGCTGGAACCGCGCCGCCTCGCCGCCCGTTCCGCCGCCCGCTACATGGCCGCCCAGCTCGGTGAAAACGCAGGCCAGAGCGTAGGCTACCGCGTGCGCCTCGAAAGCCGCGTGAGCCGGGAGACCCGCGTGGAGATCATCACCGAAGGCATACTCACGCGCCGCCTCATCGCCGACCCGGAACTTTCCGGCGTGTCCTGCGTCATCTTCGACGAATTCCACGAGCGTTCCCTGCAGGCCGACACCGGCCTCGCCCTCTGCCTCGAAGCCCAGCAGGCCCTGCGGCCCGACCTCAAGATCCTGGTCATGTCCGCCACGCTGGACTCCGACCGCATCTCCGAACTTCTTGCCCCCTGCCCCGTGATCCGCGCCGAAGGCCGCTCCTTCCCGGTGGATATCCGCCACGCCCCCTGCCCGGCTTCCGGCGGCATCGGCACTTTCGAAGGACGCCAGGCTCTGCTCTCCCACTGCGCCTCCACGGTGCGCCGCGCTCTGAACGAAGAGTCCGGCTCTGCTCTGGTCTTCCTTCCCGGCCAGGCCGAGATACGCCGCGTGGCCGAACTGCTTGAAGGCAGTCTCCCTGCCGGCACTTCGCTCCATCCTCTCTACGGCGACCTCACTGCCGCAGAGCAGGATGCCGCCATAGCTCCCGCCGCCCCCGGCCGCCGCAAGGTGGTCCTAGCCACCTCCATAGCCGAAACAAGCCTCACCATAGAGGGCGTGCGCATCGTGGTGGACTCCGGCCTTTCCCGCACTGCTCGCTTCTCTCCGTCCACGGGCATGAGCGCACTCGTCACCGAACGCGTCACGCAGGACGCCGCCGATCAGCGCGCAGGCCGTGCAGGCCGCATCGAGCCCGGCACCTGCTGGAGGCTCTGGAATGAGGGAGACGCTCTGCTCCCCTGCCGCAGACCAGAAATAATGGAGGCAGACCTCGCGCCTTTCCTGCTGGACGTGCTGGCATGGGGCTCTCTTCCGCAGGACCTGCCCTTCCTTACGCCTGCGCCCGAAGCCTCCGTTTCTCAGGCTCTGCAGACGCTCCGCCTTCTGGGAGCCGTGCAGGAAAAGAATGGCCGCCCCCAGCTCACTCCTCACGGAGAAAAGCTGGCACGCCTGCCCCTGCATCCCCGCCTCGCCCACATGGTCCTTTCCTCTGGCGAGCACGCCCCTCTGGCCGCCGCCATCGCCGCTCTTGCCGAAGAACGCAGCTCCGGCGCCGGATGCGACCTGCGCCCCCGCCTCGGCGAACTCAGGCGCAACTCCCGCCTGCGCAAGGCGGCGGAACAGATCTACTCGCTTGCCGTGCCGCAGGGCCGCTTCCCGCTGGATGAAGCTCTGCGCGCTGAAGATTCCGCCGGGCCGCTCCTCAGCCTCGCATGGCCGGAACGCATAGCCCAGCGGCGAGAACGCGGCTCTTTCCGCCTTGCCTCAGGCCGAGGCGCCGCGCTCCCGCCCGAAGACGCTCTCGCGGATGCCCCCTTCCTCGCCGTGGCCGCCATGGACGGCGGCAGCTCCGGAACGGGCCGCATCCATCTTGCCGCACCGCTGGACCGTGCCGACATCGACGCCTTCCACTCCTCGCGTCTGCGCCGGGAAGACTGTGTGCTCTGGGACGAACGCACCGAAACAGTGCTGGCCCGGCGCCGCCTTCTTCTGGATTCCCTCATCCTCGAAGACGCCCCCCTGCGCGGCGGCGATCTGCCAGCCGAAGCCGTGCTTCTGGCCGTGCTCGAAGGCATGGCCCGCCTCGGCCTCGCCTGCCTGCCGTGGAGCGAGGAACTCCGCCAGTGGCAGGCTCGCGTCATGCTCATGCGCCGCTTTGAAGGCGACGATTCCGAGTGGCCGGACGTGAGCGACGAAGCCCTCCTCGCCGCCCTGCGCGAAGAAGGAGCGGATTGCTGGCTGGCCCCGTGGCTTTCCGGCGTGAACAGGCGCGCCCAGTTCGCCCATATCGAACTCGGCAAAGCTCTGCATTCGCTCCTGCCCTACGCTTCGGCCCGCCGTCTCGAGTGGGAAGCCCCCACGCATCTTTCCGTTCCCTCCGGCTCGGACGTGCGCATCGACTATCTGCCCGAAGGCGGACCCGTCCTCGCTGTGAAGCTTCAGGAAATGTTCGGCCAGCAGGAAAGCCCGGCCGTCTGCGGCGGCCGCTGTCCTGTCGTCGTACATCTGCTCTCCCCGGCAGGCAGGCCGCTCCAGGTCACGCGCGACCTCGCTGGCTTCTGGCGCACCGGCTATGCCGCCGTGCGCGCCGAAATGCGCGGACGCTACCCCAAGCACCCCTGGCCCGAAGATCCTCTTACGGCCATCGCCACCCGAAAGACCAACAAGGCCCTTGCCCGAGGCTGATATGAAACTGCGCGCCGGCGATATCGTCATCAATCCTTCCATGCCCCAGTGGGGGCCCGGAGAGATCATCACCGTGGACGGCGGCAAGGCTCTGGTGCGCTTCCGGCACAACGTCATCCGCAAGATGGCCGTCTCCTTCCTCGCCCTTGCCGAAACAGGCGAATGCCCGGAACCTGTCAAAAAGAAGGACAGCAGGCCTGCCTCTGCTCCTCCCGCGTCTTCCCCTGAAACATCCGGCCTCATCGCCCAGGCCATGTCCATGATGCAGGGAAGCGAAGCTTCTTCCGCGCCCTCTGCCGACCCTGCCCTCGACTCGGCGGAACGCGCCGCAGACTTCGCCGCAGACGTGAAGAAGAAGGAACGCGAAGACAGGAAACGCCGTCAGGACGCCGCCATCCTGCGCTTCTGGCGCGACACGGAAGTCTTCATCATCCCGGAAGTGCCCCGTTCTTCCCGACCGCCAGCAGGCCGCGGACGCCGCTGGGAAACGGTCTCCGCCTCTCTCCCGGCGGACCAGGGCGGAGAACTTCCGTGGGAACGCCCGCTCCCCACGGGCTTCGTCGCCGCATGGCATATCGTCTATCTCGGCGTGCTCCCGAAACAGCGCATCACGGACATCATCCTCGAAAGGACAGGCTCCGAAGCTGAACGCCCGGAAGAACCGAACCTCGGCGAAGGCTGTCTGGCCGCCGTGGTGCTGGACGGCACGGGCAAACCGGTGGACATGAGCTATATGGCGGCTTCCCTCGTGCCCGGGCTCGCTCGCTGCATTGCCGGGAAAGGGCTCGACGGCCTGCCTCTGGACATGCTCAAGATGCAGTCGGAATTCGACCGCAAGGCCGACTCGCTGGACGAACCTTTCTGCTGGGCATGGATACGCGCCGAGATAGAGCATCTCTTCGACCTCATGGAGGTGCGCGATGAAGAGATGCGCATCGTGGTGCGTTCCATCCATTTCCGGCCCGACCCCAAGGGACGGCGCATCGAAGACGTGCAGAACGACCTGCTGAACTCCTTCTTCCTCAACGACCTCGACCGCCTGCTCGGCCTCTCGAAATTCGGATTCGAGGGCGTGTTCGCCCGCTACCTCAGCGACGCTGAGCCCGCCTCACGGCGCGACGTGCTCTCCGCTTCAGAAGAAGGCCGCAACGCCCTCGAAGCCAGCCTCGCCCTGCGCCGCATGCCCCGCGGGCGATGGCCTTTCCGCACTGGCCAGCATCTCCTGCCCGCCCAGCTCGGCGCTGTGAATACGATACTGAGCAGTGAGCTTTCCGCCGTGAACGGCCCTCCCGGCACAGGCAAGACCCGCCTGCTTTGCGAAGTCGTCGCGCATCTCGTGGTGGAACGAGCCTCCCGCATTGCCCGATGCCGCCAGCCCTATGAGGTCTTCACGGCCGCCTCCGGCGATTTCTACCCCCTGCGCGAAGGGCTCATGCGCGGCACATGCATAGTGGCGACTTCCAGCAACAACGCCGCAGTCGAGAACATCACCCGCTTCCTGCCCTCGGAACAGGCTGTTTCCCTTGCCGACTTCCCGGAAGCTTCCTACTTCCCCCAGGTCGCTTCCGCCGTCAGCACAGCCTGCGCCTCACCGGACTCCGACGACTCTGGCCCGCGCCATGCGTGGGGCCTCCTTGCCGCCGTCCTCGGTTCCGCATGGAACTGCGACCAGTTCGCCCGCGCCTTCTTCTGGGGCTTCCGCGACCCGGAAAAGGATATCACGCTCCCCGGCATGAAACAGACGCTGGACGAATACCGCGACTACGAAGCGCATCAGAAAGCCCGCGGCGAATGGCAGAAAGCCCGCACTGCCTTCCTGGAGACCTCGCGCCTTCTGGAGCAGCGACTCGACTTTCTGGAAAAGAAGGCAGAGGGCAGTACTGTTCCCTCCCCTGCGCCCGAAGCTCCCAGCATGCTCTCGCAGTTCCTCGAGCTCATGGCACAGAGCAAGGCGCTGCAAAGCACGGCCCGCGAAGAGGACCGCGCCATGCAGGAACTGGCCAGCCGCCTTGAAACGCTGGAAGATGTGGTGAAGCAGGCGCAGGCAGAGATGGCCGCACAGAAAAAAGCGCAGGAAGCACGGCAGGAAACGCTCCGCATGCCCGGAAGAGCCTTCCGAGACGATGCGGACTGGCAGCTCAAAAGCGTGTGGAACGACGAAGAGCTCTCGCGCCTGCGTTCCCTCCTCTTCCTGCAGGCCCTGAAACTGCACGAGTGGACCATCAAGGCATGTCCGAGGGAGTTCACGGCCAATATCAGCGTGATAACGCGCTTCCTGCGCGGCGTGCCTGCAGAAGATGCCGACCCGGAAGAGATATGGAACGCCCTGTTCTTCATGGTGCCCGTGGTATCGTCTACGCTGGCATCCTTCAGCCGCCTTTTCGCAGGCATGGGCCACGCCTCTCTGGACTGGGTGCTCCTCGATGAAGCCGGTCAGGCTTCGCCGCAGAGCGCGGCCGGAGCCCTCTGGCGTGCCCGGCATGCCGCCGTCATCGGCGACCCTCAGCAGATAGAGCCTGTCGTGCCCCAGCCAGCCGCCCTCATCGACACGCTGAAGGAGCGCATCAAAGCTTCGGACGCCAAATACAGGAACGTCGTCTTCGAGAAGTGGTCGCCGCTGGGGCAGTCGGCCCAGACTCTGGCCGACAGGGGCTCGGAACTCGGCACATGGATGGACAGCGCAGGCCGCCGCGTATGGACGGGCTTCCCGCTCCGCGCCCATCACCGCTGCGCCGAGCCCATGTTCAGCATAGCCAACCGCATAGCCTACGACAGCCAGATGGTGCAGGCCCGGACGGCTTTCCCCGCCGTGTCCTCCCCGCTTGGCAGGAGCCGCTGGCTGGACGTGCAGGGGCATACGGCCGATACACAGCTCGTGCAGGAAGAGCTGGCCTGCCTGCGCCGATGCATGACGGCCTTCCTGAGCGACTGGCCCGTCATCGAAGGGCAGGACGGCCCTCGCGAGGCTTCCGTCTTCGTCATCTCTCCCTTCCGCAAGGTGGCGTGGCACTGCCGCAGTCTCCTGCGCTCCATGAATATCCCGGAAGAGCGCGTGCGTTGCGGCACCATACACACCTTCCAGGGACGCGAAGCGGATATCGTCTTCCTCGTGCTGGGCTCGTCTCCGGGGCAGGTAGGCTGGGGAAGCCGGCAGTGGGCCTCCCGCACGCCGAATATCCTCAACGTGGCGCTGACCAGAGCGAAGTCGCTCATCTATGTCATAGGGAACTGGCATGACTGGCGCAGGCATCCGTTCTTCGATGTCCTGTCTGAAGAACTGCCTGTGGAAAGCGGGGACTACCCTCTGTCCGGGAACAGCAGATCAGAGAACAGCAGCTGCCTGCGCCTCTCCGGGCTCTTCCGCCCTGCAGGGGAGGGAAGTCCGGCTTCAGCGGAAGAGGATTCCTGAACGCCGCCCGGAGAAAGAGGAAAAACGAAGACGCTCCTGCCTGCCGCGCGCGCCTTGGCTATGGTGTCGCGCGTGCCCGCGGAGCTTCCGTCCCAGAAAGCGGCTATGGCATCGGCCTGCGCCACTATCTCCGAGTTGCGCATGGGGCCGGCCTTTTTCCCGTGCCTGTTCCAGTCGGCATGCAGAACGACGAGAGGAATGCCGTGGCAGGCGGAGAAGCGGGCGGCAAGGGCGTCGGCGCCTCTGGCACCGCCCGTGATGACGGCCTCGATATCGGCCACGCGGAAAGAGCGGAGCAGGCACTGCTCCAGCCATTCGTAACTGCAGAACGAGCGTGAACCGATGACGGCCAGCTTCATGACCCGCCTCCTTTTTCTTTAGCCGAGCATACGCAATGGAGGCAAAGCCCGCAAGCACCCTTGATTTCGCGGGCCTTCGCGGCAATAATGGAGCATCATGAAACCAGAACGCAGAACCCGCGAGCTTGCCATGCCTGAACATCTCCATCTGGATCCTGAACTGGCCGCCAAGGCCGAGGAGCTTTTCCTCGAGCTGGGACTCGACCTCAACACCGCCATACATCTCTTCCTGCGCCAGTCCCTGAGGGAAAACGCCCTGCCCTTTGCGCTCCGCCTCACGGCGGCTCCTGTTCCCGCCCCGCGCGCTGAAGCCCCCGGAGAGGAAGGACGTGAAGCCCTCGCCGCTGAGCCCGAGCTTCCCTCCGCCGTCGCCGAGCAAGCCGGCGAGATCGCCCTCGAAAAACTTTCCGATGACGAGCTCGAAGGCCAGAGCTTTGCCCCGGAAACTCTCGCCCGCACTGATGCCCCCGTTCCCCAGCCCGAACCTGTCCAGACCCGCTCTGCCGACGAACAGCTTTCCGGCCTTCGCCAGGCCTTCTTCGATATGGGCCTGCTCGGCACGCCCCTGCACCGAGTCCGCACTCTTAACCAGCTCTACGCCATAGGCGAAGCCAACACGCAAGTGCAGGGCTGGCGCGAAACCTATGTTTCCGGCGATGAGCCCTTCGCTCTGGACTTCGGCAACATGCGCGTGGAACTCGGCTACCGCAACGGCGGGAGCATCCGCGTCATGGACGGCCGGCTTCCCGATGAAGTTCTTGAAGCCGATGCCGTATTCCCCCGCGACCTGAGCGCCGTGTTCTCCTCCATCGTGGGCCAGCGTCTCACCGATGTCAGGACAGTGCGCGTGCGCCATGGGCATGGCGAAAGCGAACAGCTGCACCTGCACTTCGCCAACGAGCGCACTCTCATCTTCTCCCCCGAACGGGAGTGGGCCGCGCTATGGCTCTGCGACCAGCACGGCTCCGTCATGTTCGCTCCGGAAGCCGTATGGCGGCGCTCGCTGGGAGAGCGCGCATGGCTGGCACTGCGCTGACAAGGCTTTCGAACAGCCCTGCGCATTGACCATTGCACGGTATGCGGCTATCTTGCGGAGAATACCTTTCAAGGATGCCCCATGGAAAAGAATATCGCTGAAATAGAGCTCAAGTTCTCGGAATACCTGAAACGCAAGGGCCTTCGCGTGACGCCCCAGCGCATGAAGATCCTCAACGCCTTCCTGCGTACCGAGGAGCATGTCTCCATGGAAGAGCTTTTCCTCATCGTCCGCAAGACGGACAGCACTGTCGGGCAGGTCACTGTCTACCGCACGCTCAAGCTCCTCTGCGAAGCGGGCATCGCTTCCGCCGTGAATTTCGAGGAAGGGCTCGTGCGCTATGAACCGCGCGACATGCACCACCACGACCATCTCGTCTGTGAAAAGTGCGGGCGGAAGATAGAATTCGTCAACGAAGCCATAGAACAGCTTCAGGAAGCCGTGTGCCATGAGCACGACTTCCTGCCCACGGCGCACCACATGGTGCTCTACGGCATCTGCTCCGAATGCCGGAGCAAGGAGTGAGCCATGCTGAAACTCTCCGTACCCACCCATGCCCGTGAGGAAATGGTCGACGTCACCGCCATCCTCCGTTCTGCCGTGAAGGAAAACGGCTGGAACGACGGCGTGCTCACCGTATTCAGCCCCCATACCACCTGCGGACTCACCATAAACGAAGGCTTCGATCCTGACGTCCCCCGCGACATGCTCGCCTTCCTGAAGGCCCGCATCCCTCAGGACTGGGGCTTCCGCCACGGCGAAGGCAATTCCGACGCCCACCTCAAGGCCAGCCTCATGGGCTCTTCCGTCCAGCTCATCGTGGAGGGCGGCGAAATGCTCATCGGCACCTGGCAGGCCGTGTGGTTCTTCGAGGCCGACGGCCCCCGCAACCGCCAGATATGGCTGAAGTGGATGGGCGACTGATTTCTAGCCAGCATCAGAAGACCGCCCTTCGGGCCGGCCTTTTCCTTCTGCAGCCATGAACCCGAACGGCTGGAACTCTGGACATGGCCTACCCCGCAGGCTATGCCGGATACCGCTTCCCAACCTAAAGGAGCCCTTATGAAACTCGCCATCATCCGATGCATGCAGACAGAAGACTTCTGCCCCGGCACTTCAGACTTCAAAGCCATACAGAACAAGACCGGCGTCTTCGAAGGCGTGGAAGAAGACATCCAGCTCATCGGCTTCACCAACTGCGGCGGCTGCCCCGGCAAGAAAGTCGTGCTCAGGGTGCGCGAGCTGCTGAAGCGCGGAGCCGACACCATAGCTTTCGCCACCTGCATACAGAAAGGGGCCCCCATAGGCTACCCCTGCCCCTTTGCCGGAAAGATGAAGGCTCTGGTGGAAAAGGAAGCCGGCGAAGGCGTGAAGATACTGGACTATACGCACTGATGCAGCCTTCAGCCATCACACGGGAAAATAGTTCCAATATTTTCACCAAGTTGAGAAAAATATCAAAAAACCCTCAAAAAATGCTTGCAAAAGCGAGGGCTTTTCTATAGAAGAACACCTGTGCCCAGGTGGTGGAATTGGTAGACACACTATCTTGAGGTGGTAGCGCTGAATGGCGTGGGAGTTCGAGTCTCCCCCTGGGCACCAGTTATGAAAGAATGAGCTTCGGTAGCGATATCGAAGCTCTTTTTCTCCGGGAACCGAACGGCGGTCGCGCCGCCAACCCCGTCAGGTCTGAAAGGAAGCAGCGGTAACGGTTGCTATCGGGTGTTCGGTTCCCTAAAGGGCGCAAACGCAAGTTTGCGCCCTTTCTTTTTTTCAGCTCCTTCCGCTATGGCGCAAGAAAAGCGAAAGCGGAAGCCCCGCTCTCGCCTTTCTTATCCCATCTGCTCCGCCTGCCCGAAGCGCAGATCAGGCCATAGCGGCTTTTTCCGCAGAACCTTTTTCCTCGAACGCAGGCGACACGGAAGGAGCGGCGCCCGAAGCCTGAAACGCGCCGGGAGTCACCTGAGGAACGTCGCCCCTGCTTGCCACCAGCGTATAGCCGAGCTTGCCCGCCATATATTCCAGCGGCTTGGCATCTCCGGTCTGCATCATGATCTGAAGCAGAGTCTCAGCACCGAGTTTGGCTCCGGCATCATACGGATTGACCTCGCGCAGGAGCGTGGAATACGGCTTGCCGATAGCCTTGGCCAGATCTTTGGCAGGGACGGGATTGTCCAGAACAAGGTTGTGAATAAGGCTGGAAAGTTCAGACACCATAAATGGCCTCCTTGCATTGATGAAAGCAAAAATCTCGCCAAAATAATCCACTGCTTTCAATCGAAAAGTGCAGAACACTTGATTCCAGTATATTGCACTTTCGAAATATCGAGTCAAGAAAATCGTAAAAAAAATAATACGTTGCACATATTACAATAAAGAAGCGAAAATCTTCGCACAGCTCACAAAGAAAAGTTACATCATATATGATATGCCAATATCAAAAGTTGCAGCTGCACATCCCCATCTTGCATTCCAAACTATAATGGTCTGTTCTTTTCCATGAGAAACGGATATGTTCCTTCCATGAAAAGGCAACGTCATCCTTCCCCCCTGCTTCGCCCCATCCTGCACCTCTTCCTGTGCCTTCCTCTCGTCATGCTTCTTTCGGCCTGCGGAAAAAGCCACACGAGTTCACACTACGCCTACCCCACGTCGAATGCCGGCACCGCCATAGCCGCCTCGGCGCGCAGTCAGCTGGGCAAGCCCTACCTCAAGGGAGGCATCTCGCCACGGAACGGCTTCGACTGCTCCGGCCTCGTGTACTGGGCCTGCGCGCAGAACGGCGTAAGCGTGCCCCGCACGGCACACGAACAGATGAAAATCGGCCAGAAGGTAAAAAGTTCTGCCCTGCGCCCTGGCGACATCGTCGTCTTCAAGACCTCATGGACAGGCTACCATACGGGCATCTATCTCGGACAGGGGCGTTTCGTGCACAGCCCCAGACCGAACACACGGGTCCGCATCGATTCCCTGCTGAAAGAATACTGGAAGGAGCACTACGTCACGGGCCGCCGCGTCGTTCTGCCCTGAACTCCGTCAAGCCTGCTTCCTCAGCTCCAGCCCCATCTTCCGGGCCATGTAGGCCAGTGGGCGGACATCCCCGCTGGACTCCATAACTTTCAGCAGCGTATCGACTCCCATTTTGGCGCCGCTATCATACGGGTTTGCTTCCCGAATAAGCGTGGAGCACTTTTTTCCAGCGTTCCGTGCCACTTTATGCAGACAGGCAGGGTCTGCCATCACAACATCCCGGATAAGCAAAGAAAATTCGTCTACCATCACATGAACCTCACTTTCCAATAATTCTTTTTCAAATTATAGAAAACCATATAATATCTCAAAGTTATATTTATAAATGATATTTTTATTATATTTATTATATTTTTCAACACGGTAAAATCAAGCCAAAAAAAAAGCCTGCAAAAACGCAGGCTTCAATAAGAACGGCCAAGCCGCTGGCATCTAACGCCCTCAACGGCATGGCTCAATAAAAATTATCCCCCGCAGCCAGAAGACGCCGATACCGCTCCTTGAGGTCGTCACGAAAGACGGCGAGCACGTCGCGCCGGGGGAAGCTCACGTTCCATACAAGATAGATGTTGGCCGCCGTAAGGTCCAGAAGCTCAAGATTAAGGATGGCCAGGTCTTTCATGGTGCCTTCCTGCTGTATGCGGCGGGCAAGGCCCTGCGGAACGGCCGTCCAGCCTATGCCCATCGAAGCCCAGTACATGGCCATGAACACGTCGTTAACCTCCCAGCATTGGGAGGAAAGTATGCGGCTCTGCTCCACGCTCCTGTTGAAGACTATCTGCGTATACTGTGCGAGGTCCTGATCGGAAACAGAACTCATCGCGGCAAGGGGGGAATTGCGCGAAGCGACTATGCAGTAGCGGATCTGGCCGAGGCAGAGCATCTCGCAGCTGTTCTTCAGTTCGGGCAGTTCCCCCATGACTATGCCTATCTGGGCCTCTCCGTCCTGAACATGCTTCCACACGTCATCGCGCGATTCGATATGAACCGATCCGGAAACGAAGGGAAAACGGTTCGCGAGAGCAGCGATAGTCTCGGAGATGCTCTGGAACGAAACGCTGTGCCCGATGGCGATGTTCAGCTTCACAGCCTCGCCCTTGAACTGGGCCATGGCGCAGGAATCGAAGCGGTGGCTCTGGCGCAGTACGGCGTTGGCTTCCGGGAGGAGATCGCGCCCTGCTTCGGTGAGCACGGGGGAACGTGAGCTCCTGTCGAAAAGCTCTACGCCGAGTATGTCTTCAAGTACGGCGATGTGTGTGCTCACTACGGACTGCGCTCTGCCAAGCGAGCGGGCGGCCGCAGAAAACGAGCCTTTTTCCGCCGCGGCAACGAAGGCGCGAAGCTGTTCTATGGTCCAGTTCATGCGCAGGACTCCTTTTGCACCTATCATTTTTTTGATGGTTTCTCATTTTTTATAACAGGAAATATGCGGTATGTCCACTCTGGTGAGATGATTGGAGCATTGTCCCCGCCGGGCAGAATCCCGCAGGAAGAAAAGGCTCTTTCCATATATCACACGGAGTTACGAAACCTTTTGCCTTACCCCTCCTGATGCCGTCAGGAGGGGTACAGGAGTTTACGCATGCGCAGCATCCTGTCCTACATCGCTCCGGCCCTTATTCTGGCTATGAGTGCCGGCTGCAGTTTCGCCCCTGAATACAAACGCCCTGAGATGGAAATGCCCCAAACGTGGGAAGCCTCCCAGTCGCAGGCCCTGCAGAGCAAATGGTGGGAACGCTTCAACGATCCTACGCTGAACGCTCTCGTCGAAGAAGCTCTTGCCAGCAACAAGAACATCGCCCAGGCCATGGCCCGCGTGGAACAGGCCCAGGCTGGCTTCGGCGTGGCCCGCGACGCACTGCTCCCCACAGCCGCGGCTTCTGCCGACGGCAGCCGTACCGGCACTCGCCATGAATCCGGCGTCGTCTACAGCAAGCAGGGCCAGCAGCGTTTCGCCAATTCCTTCTCCGGAGCCCTTGCCGCCAGCTGGACCCTCGACTTCTGGGGCCGCTACTGGAACGCCGCAGAATCCGCCCGCATGGACTTCGTGGCTACCGAAGCCGCACGCGACAACGTCATCCTCACCGTGGCCGCAGGCACTGTGGAGTCCTACTTCTGGCTTTCCGCCTATACATGGCAGGAAGAGCTGGCCCAGTCCGTCCTGAAGAACCGCGAAGACTCCCTTAAGATTTACCAGAACCGCTTCGACAACGGCCAGATAAGCGACCTCGACATCCTGAGCATCAAGGCCAACGTGGAAACGGCCCGCAACGCCCTTGCCTCGGCCCGCATCGCCAAGAACGCCGCCGCCACCTCCCTTGCCACGCTCCTCGGCCGCTCCCCCGCCGAGATCCTCTCCGGCGCGAAGATAAAGGCCCCTGGCTCCCTCATGGCCTCTCTGGCCAGCACGCCGGCCCTGCCTTCCGGCATCCCCTCCGACATCCTTGAAAAACGCCCCGACATCCGCCAGGCCGAAGCCAATCTCATGGCCGCCAACTACGATATCGGCGTGGCCCGCGCCGCCTTCTTCCCCTCCTTCTCGCTCACCGGCCTGCTCGGCTCTTCCAGCATAGAGCTGAACGAGCTTCTGCGCAGTTCCAACCACTATGCCGCCCTTTCCGGCGGAGTGAGCCTGCCGCTGAACTTCTGGACCATCAAGCGCGGCGTCACCATGGTTGAAGCAGAAAAGAAGGCCGCCATAGCCACCTACGAACTCACTGTCCTGAACGCCTTCAAGGACGTGCGCGACGCCCTCGTTTCCCAGCTGGAATACGCCAATTCGGTCAAGGCCCTAGGCAAGCAGGTGGAATACCTCGACTCCGCCCTCAGCCATGCCCGCACCCGCTACGACAACGGCTTCGCCTCCTACCTGGAGCTGCTGACGACCGAAAGCAACCTCTTCAGCGCCCAGCAGGCCCTTGCCGCCGCCCATGCCCAGCACCTCGCCAGCATCGCCAAAGTCTGCCTCGCCCTTGGCGGCGGCTGGCAGGAATAACCCAGATACCCTTCTTTCTCTGGTTTCCAAGGAGTTTCTATAATGGCCAGACTTCCCATGCTTGCGCCCCTGCTTCTGACGCTTCCCCTCCTTCTTGGCGGCTGTGATCAGATCAGCGGCCTGTTCGGCAAAAAAGATGCCGCCAACCCTGCCGCTGCCATGATGAACCGCGTTGTTCGCGTGACTACCGTGGAACTGACTCCTCACCGAGTGGACATCGAACGCGAGCTCACCGGCCGCACCACCTCCTACCGCTGGGCCGAGGTGCGCCCCGAAGTGAACGGCATCCTGCGCGAACGCTGCTTCACCGAAGGCTCCTATGTGAAGGCAGGCGACGTGCTCTACCGCATCGAGCCCGACATCTACCGCGCCGCGCTCGACAGCGCCCGCGCCCAGCTCGCCAGCGCCGAGGCCAACCTCGCCGTGACCAAGCTCCGCGAACAGCGCATTTCCAGCATGTTCAAGTCCAAGTCTGTGAGCCAGCAGGACTACGACGACGCGAAGGCCGCCCTCAAGCAGGCCGAGGCCGCCGTCAAGGCCGGCAAGGCCGCTGTGCGCTCCGCTGAGATCAACCTCGACCGTTCCGAAGTGAAGGCCCCCATCAGCGGCTTCATCACCAAGAGCTCCGTCACCGTGGGCGCACTGCTCTCCGTGGGCCAGCCCCAGGCATTGGCCACCATCCATCAGACCGACCCCATCTATGTGGAGCTTTCCCAGTCTTCCGACGACCTGTACTCCCTGCAGAAGCAGCTCGGCAAGCACGGCAAGGTGAAGGACATCAACCCTTCCCGCATCAAGGCCACCCTCACCATGCATGACGGCTCCGTCTACCCCGCCGTCGGCCACCTGAACTTCACCGGCGTGGACGTGAACGAGAGCACCAACACCATCCTTCTCCGCGCCGAGTTCCCCAACCCCGACCGCCAGCTCCTGCCCGGCCTCTTCGTGCGCACCCGCGTCATCCTCGGTGAAGACCCTGCCGGCATACTCGCACCTCAGAAGGCCGTGCTCCGCGACGCCAAGGGTTCCACCTACGTCTACCTCATCGGCAAGGACGGCAAGGCCGAACGCCGCTTCATCAAGGTGAGCCACGCCATCGGCAACGACTGGTATGTGACCGATGGGCTCAAGATAGGCGAAAAGATCATTCTCAACGGCGTGAACAACGTGCGCGCCGGCGCCCCCGTGCAGGAAATTTCCCACGAGGAAGCCAAGAAGGCTTTTGAAGGTAAGTAAGAATGGCCCGTTTCTTTATCCATCATCCCATCTTCGCGTG
>JAFQPD010000094.1 GCA_017411945.1 Mailhella sp. | reverse complement strand
TTTGATTCAGAGAACATAATGTTCTCAAATCGAACTCAAAGCTCTATTTTCCCAACTCGCTATTCACTTGTCAAAGAACCGCCGCCGCTCATCAGCGGCGAAGATGCTTTATGCATCATTTGCTTCTTTCTGTCAACAACTTTTTTCAAAGTTTTTTCAGAAAGGCTCTTCGGCACCCCGCTCTTCCCTGCCCCGTAGGGCTTTCTCTGAGCCGCTGTGCCTCAGCGGCGTTTTTCGTTATGTCGGAAAATGCAGTCCTTGTCAAACACTTTTTTCGTATTTTATTAACTTTTATCCGAGCAAGAATGATAACAAGCTAGATTATATCATTTTCGCTTATATTTTTTTCGAAAACAATCAAAAAAGGATAGGATTTTCTCATATTCGAGATTCTATCCTTATAAAGAAGAAAGGGAAGAACCGAAGCTCTTCCCTTTGCCTCTTTTCTTTTCCCGGACCGCCAGAGTCTAGCTCATGCGACCGAAGAAATATTCCTTACGGATGGTTCACGAACTTGTTCTGGACGTGATCGGAACCGCTATGGCAAGGAGTGCAATCCATGTTGCCCTTCACGTTATCGGCCATCTTGCCCTTGCTGTGGCAGGCGCCACACTGGGTGACGGATTCCTGCTTGCCCAGAGCACCCTTCCAATCCTTACCAGCGTCGATCTTAGCGTTCAGGATTTCGATGGCCTTCTTGACGACGTCGGCAGTGATGCGGCCGCAACGTTCGGAACGCTGCTTGCTGTTGGCAGCGATCTTGGTTTCGTAAGACCAGCGAGACACGGAGATGTGGCAGAGAACAGAGTTAGAAACGCTGGTGGGCAGATCGCCCTTGAAGCCCTGAGCGGCTTCACCGGGGTTGTAGATGGGGAACGCGGTCTTTTCGTACCAGCGGAAAAGTTCGTTCACCATAGGCTTGGATTCGTTACGGCCATAGAACAGGGAGAAGGCCGCACCGGCACCGGCGAGAGCACCGCAGATGGTACCCCAGTCACCAAAGCCGCCCTTGAACATTTCCATGATGGAATAAGGGAAGGTGTTGTAAGGAGCGCCGTACTTCTTAGCCATATCGTTCACGATGGCGTAGAAGGCACCGTAGCCGCAGCCAAGACCCTTGTACCAGTAGCCCTTGTAGGCAACGTCCATAGCACCGGCGACATCGTCGATCTTGTGAGCCTTCCAGCCGAACAGACCATACTGCTGGTCGAACAGGCCGTCCTTACCACCAGTCATTTCAGGAGCAGCGGGAGCGGCGATAACATTACCAGACATAGCGGCGATAGAACCACCAACAGCCAGACCACCCATAGCACCAAGCATTGCTCTTCTGCTGAAATCCATAGTACTTCTCCATACTAAAAGTAATGATCATGCTAAAATAAAAACCGATAGCATACGGTTTGTATTATGTGAGTAAAAGCACTTTCTGTCAATTACCCTGCCAGAATATATCCACTCATCATCAAATTAACCTTTTTGTATTTTTTTTCCTTAGACTACGAAATAACTATTTGAATTAAAAAATTTCATTCATAAACAGCTGTGACTATGCTCACTAAACTCTCTCTCTTTCTCCGGGCGAGAAAAATATTTATAAGTTATAAAAAAATATTTATATTCAATATATTATAATACAATTAACTTTTTTTCACAATTTTTTTTCAGGCATATCTCAAATCATAAAAATGGCGCGCACCTCCACAGCGGGGAGATGCGCGCCAGCCATCCAGCCTTCCTTCAAGCTTTTCTTACAAGAAGAACTTCTGGATGTAGCCCTGAGCAAGGATGACTATCATCACGACAGGAAGGATCTTCGTCAGGTAGAAGCGGAGAGCCTTGGGGAACTTCAGGCCGTCGCCCTCATCTGCTTCGGCCACAAACTTATCCCAGCCCCAGCCGTAGCGGGAGCAGCAGAAGAGGCAGTAGATGAGAGAGCCGATGGGCAGGAGGTTGTTGCTGATGATGAAGTCTTCAAGGTCCATGATGCAGGAACCTTCTCCAAAAGGCTGTATCCACGACCATTCGCTGAAGCCGAGGATGCAGGGCAGGGTGAGAAGCGTGAGAAGGACGCCGTTGAACACGACAGCCTTCTTTCTTTCCCAGCCATGATTGTCGATGAAGTAGGAGATGATGTTCTCAAGAACAGCGATGACAGTGGTAAGAGCCGCCGCACTCATGAAGATGAAGAACAGAGTGCCCCAGACCTGACCGAAGGCCATTTCGTTGAAAACGTTGGGCAGGGTGATGAAGATAAGGCCCGGTCCAGCGTTGGGAGTAACACCAAAGGCGAAGCAGGCAGGGAATATGATGAGGCCGGCAGTGAGAGCCACAAAGGTATCGAGAGAAACGATGAATATGGATTCCTTCGTGAGCGTATTGTTCTTATTAAGATAGCTGCCGAAAATGCACATGGAACCGATGCCGATGGACAGAGTGAAGAAAGCCTGGTTCATGGCATCGTTGATGAGGGAAAGGATACCGGCATCCCAGGCGCGCTGGAAGTCGGGCACAAGGTAAAACTTGAGGCCTTCCGCGGCACCGGGAAGAGAGATGGCATACACAGCAAGGCCGATCATGATGAAAAGAAGACCAGCCATCATGAACTTGACTATGCGCTCCACGCCTTTCTGAAGGCCCATGGAACACACATAGAAGCAGGTGGCGGAAACAATGACAGTCCAGAAAAGCATGAGCCACGGATTTGCCAGCATTCCCGTGAAGACATTCGGAACCTGATCCGCCGGGATAGAAAGATTGCCGGTAATGGTGGAGAATGTGTAGTAGAGCATCCAGCCGGCCACAGGCATGTAGAACATCATGAGGACATAGCTGCCGATGGGGCTGAAC
Source organism: Mailhella sp. (assembly GCA_017411945.1). GTDB lineage: Bacteria > Desulfobacterota > Desulfovibrionia > Desulfovibrionales > Desulfovibrionaceae > Mailhella. The sequence continues at coordinate 22,414 of JAFQPD010000094.1, read as the reverse complement.
CAGCCGAACCAGTGCCATTTCGTTCCTTCAGGTTCGAGGACGGAAAAAGCCTTGGACATGTTGCGGCGAGAAGCGCGGCCCACAGAAAATTCCATGATGAGGATAGGCAGGCCCATGAAAATCAGGAAGAGGAGGTACACGGCAAGGAACACCGCACCGCCATATTTGCCGGTGATGAAGGGAAAACGCCATACGTTGCCGAGGCCGATGGCGCATCCTGCGGAAAGAAGCAGGAAGCCGAGTCTGCTGGCGAGATGTTCGCGCTGTGCCATATGTTTCTCCTTGGAGAGAAGGGAATTTCGTCTGAGACGAAAGCTGAAAATTGACGCGTATGAATGAAGCCGATCTTCCCTCGGCTGTCAGAACGCGAGGAATGCCTTAGAAGAATTTCTGGATATATCCCTGTACGAAGATGAACAGGAACACTGCGGGCAGTATCCAGGAAAGATAGAAACGCAGGAACCTGGGAAACTTCAAACCGGTACCAGTGTCGGCCTCAGCAACGAAGCTGTCCCATCCCCAGCCGTAGCGATGGCAGCAGAAAAGCATGAACATGAACGAGCCGAGAGGAAGAATATTGTTGCTGATGATGAAATCCTCAAGGTCGAGGACACAGGTGCCCGGGCCAAGGGGTTCAAAGCCGGACCATACGTTGAATCCAAGTATGCAGGGCAGGGTGCAAAGGGTAAGAGCAGCGAAGTTGAACAGCGTTGCCTTCCTGCGCGACCAGCCGAATCCGTCCATGAAATACGCGATGATGTTCTCGATGACGGCGATGACAGTGGTGAGAGCGGCCGCACTCATAAACACAAAGAACAGAGTGCCCCAGATCTGTCCGCCAGACATATTATTAAAGATATTCGGCAGAGTGATAAAAATGAGGCCGGGGCCCGCGTTGGGCGTCACTCCAAAGGCGAAGCAGGCCGGGAAAATGATGAGGCCGGCTGTGAGAGCCACGAAAGTATCGAGGGATACCACGAGCACGGATTCCTGCGTCAGCGACTTATCTTTTTTCAGGTAGCTGCCGAAGATGCACATGCCGCCCATGCCCACGCTCAAGGTAAAGAAAGCCTGATTCATGGCATCGTTGACCAGCGACATGAATCCAGCATCCAGAGCACGGCTGAAGTCGGGAAGCAGATAGAAAGCAAGACCCTTGGAAGCTCCGGGGAGAGTGCAGGAGTAAAAGGCAAGACCTATCATGATGAAGAGAAGCCCCATCATCATGTATTTGACCACACGCTCCACGCCTTTCTGCAAGCCCTGCCCACAGATGAAGAAGCACAGGGCAGAAACCACGAAAGTCCAGAAGAACATGGTCAGCGGGTCAGCCAGCATGCCGCCGAACATGGCAGGAACCTGATCGGCAGGGACGGCCAGCTTTCCGCTCAGCGTCATCCATACATAGTTCAGCATCCAGCCCGCGATGGGCATATAAAACATCATGAGGATGAAAGAACCGAGCGGACTGAAAATGCCGAACTTATGCCACCAGCTTCCTTCCGGCTCCAGCTTCTTCAGGGCATGGGCCATGTTGCGCTGAGTGGCGCGGCCCACGGAAAACTCCATGACAAGGACGGGAAGCCCCACAAAAAGCAGGAAAAGCAGATAGACGCCAAGAAATACGGCACCGCCGTATTTACCGGTAATATAAGGAAAACGCCAAACGTTACCGAGTCCTATCGCACAGCCTGCGGAAAGAAGGATAAAGCCGAGTCGGCTGGCGAGCTGCTCACGCTGAGCCATAATATCTACCTCAAAAGCATATTCTTTGCCGTTTTTGTATAAAATAAAAATTAAGCTATCGGCAAGCCTAAAAAACAAGCATTTTCAAGGGGCACAGCACTTTTTCCTCATCAGTGCGTCTTGCGCCAGCTCCCTCCCTGTACTAACCTTGTCCCGCATTATTTCCATCATGGAAAACGTATGGACAGACACAGCAGAAAATACTGGGGACACTGGGAAAACCGCATCCTCCTAGGACTGGAAGGATGTTTGATCGGCGCGGCGGCGGCCTGCGTCATATGCAGTTTCCGCCTCTGCATGGATACCGCCTATCCTCTCATCATGCACTGGCTTTCCGGCTGGCAGGAACGCTGGTGGACGCCCCTTGTCTGGATGATATCGCTCATCGCGGCCGCCCGCTTCCTCGGGTGGCTGGTGAAAAAAGTCCCCCTCATCTCCGGCAGCGGCATCCCCCAGACTGAACTTATAGTCCTGGGCAAGCTCCACATCTCTCGCCACGAATGGCTTAAGATACTTCCAGCCAAATTCATAGGATGCCTTGTTTCAACACTGGGCGGCCTCTCTCTTGGGCGTGAAGGCCCCTGCATACAGATGGGAGCTGCCACAGCCGCCCTCGTCAGCGGCTTATGGGAACGCTTCACCTTTTCCGGCCATATCCACATCGCCGCCGGTGCCGCGGCAGGCATGGCGGCTGCCTTCGGTTCTCCCATAGCCGGCGTCTTTTTCGTCTTCGAAGAGATGAAGGCCCGCTTCACCAAGGGCGGCCTGCTCGTCGTGGCCTGCGCCGTCACTGTCTCTGAACTCGTCACCCAGTTCGTTTTCGGCTTCGGGCTCATATTCCCCTTCGAACGCTTCATGCCTCTGCCGCTCATGCAGTCGTGGCTGTACCCGGTCATGGGACTTGCCATGGGAGCGGCAGGCGTCGCCTACAACAAGGCTCTGCTCGGCTCCAAGAACTTCGAAGCCCGGCATACGCCGCTCTCTCAGGACTGGCGCATACTCCCTCCGCTTCTGGCGGCCTTCGTGCTGGCCTTCGTCTTTCCCTGCGTTCTCGGCGGCGGCGAACATCTGGTGAAGGAACTCAATGAGCTTGCCGGTTCTCCGCTTTCCCTCCTGAAGTTCCTCCTCCTGCTCGGCTTCATCAAGATATCCTTCGCCCTGTTCAGCTATACCGGCAACGTTCCGGGCGGCATACTCATGCCTATGCTTTGCATAGGAGCCATTCTGGGCGCCCTGAGCGGACAGGCCCTGCTTGCCGCTGGCCTCATCCCTGCGGAACACTGGCAGACTTTCATCGTCTACGGCATGGTGGGCTTCTTCGTTTCCATGGTACGCGTACCGCTCACAGGAACGGCACTCGTCCTTGAAATGTCCGGCTCGCTGTACTGCCTGCCGGGCGCGGCCATCGTTGCTCTCACCGCCTACTGGACTGCGAACGCCATGAAATGCCCGCCAGTCTATGATTCCCTGCGGGCTGCCATTGTCGTTTCCCGCAGAAAAAAATAAGCCTCAAAAAACGAAAGGCCGTGCTCACGAATAACACGGCCTTTTTCAATTAAAAGTCTTTTGAAGAAGGGATGGGGGGCAGGGGAGGGAAGGAAGCTTTTCTTCAGAAAAGTTCCTTCCCTCCTCCTGCATAACTCACTTACTCAGCCTCTTCCTCACCGCTGTCAGCAACGGTATCGAAGCCGACCACGCTGGCGCCGTCGTCGAGGCGGACGAGGCGTACGCCCATGGTAGCGCGGCCCACGGAACGGACTTCGTCCACACTGAGGCGGATGATCTTGTTCGTGGAGGTCAGCAGGATGAGGGAGTCGTTATCAGTGACAGGCATGGCGCCGATGACTTCACCGGTCTTCGGAGAAACCTTGAAGTTGATGAGGCCGATGCCGCCGCGGCTCTGCATGCGGTACAGGTCTATTTTGGTGCGCTTGCCGTAGCCGAGAGCGGAGACCGTCATGATCATGGTGGAGTTGTCGCCGTCCTTCACAGTGACGCAGGCCACCACGCGGTCGCCGCGGCGCAGGCCGATGCCCTTCACGCCGGAGGCGCTGCGGCCCATGGGACGGACATCGGGCATGGCGAAGCGGATAGCCATGCCGTGAGCGGTAGCGATGACCACATGATCAGAATCCGTCACTTCACGCACAGCTATAAGCTCATCGTCATCCTTCAGGCCGAGAGCTATCATGCCGCTCTTGCGGCAGCGGGCATAGAGGGAAGCGCTGGAACGCTTGACCATGCCCTGCTTAGTGGTGAAGAGGAAGTACTTGTCTTCATCAAAGCCGCGCACCGTGAGGGCGTTGGCCACCCATTCGTCCTTCTCAAGGGGAAGGAGATTAGCCAGATGCTGCCCCTTGGCGGTACGGCTTCCTTCAGGCACCTGATGCACCTTGAGCTGATGCATGCGGCCCTTGTTGGTGAAGAGCAGGAGATACTGATGGTTCGTGGTGGTCAGGAATTCCTGCACGAAATCATCTTCCGCCGTATGCAGGCCGGCTATGCCCTTGCCGCCGCGCTTCTGCTGGTGATAGTTGCCCAGCGTGGTACGCTTGATGTAGCCGCGGCGGGACAGGGTGACGACCACGTCTTCATCGGGGATGAGGTCTTCGATGTCGATGCCGCCAAGCTCGTCCATGACAACTTCGGTACGGCGGGGAGTAGCATAGGTATCCTTGATGTACTTGGTCTCATCGCGAAGCACGCCGCGAAGGACATTGCCGTCTTCAAGAATGGAGGTCAGGTAGGCGATGAGCTTCTCAAGCTCGCGGAACTCTTCGAGCAGCTTGTCGCGCTCGAGGCCGGTGAGACGCTGCAGACGCATATCAAGGATGCTCTGAGCCTGCACGTCGGTGAAGCCGTAGCGGTCCATAAGGCCGGTCTTGGCTTCCTGAGGAGTAGCGGAAGCGCGGATGAGGGCAACGATCTCGTCGATGATGTCCAGAGCCTTGAGCAGACCTTCCACGATATGGGCGCGGGCCTGGGCCTTGTCGAGGTCGAAGCGGGTACGGCGGATGACCACTTCGCGGCGATGGTCGAGGAAGCAGACGAGAGCCGAACGCAGGTTGAGCTGCTGAGGCTTGTTGTCCACAACGGCCAGCATGTTGATGCCGAAGGAAGTCTCCAGCGGGGTATACTTGTACAGACCGTTGATGACCAGCTCGGGAATGGTGCCGCGCTTGAGGTCAAGGATGATGCGTATGCCCTTCTTGTCGGAAAGGTCGCGCAGGTCCGTCACGCCTTCGAGCTTGCGGTCATTGACGAGGGCGGCGATCTTTTCCACCAGAGAGGACTTGTTGAGGGCGTAGGGGATCTCGCGGATGACTACGGACTGCTGGCCCTTCTTGCGCTCTTCCACTTCCACGCGGCCGCGTATCTTCACCACGCCGCGACCGGTGCGGTAGGCATCGAGCAGGCCCTGACCGGCATAGACGAAGCCTGCAGTGGGGAAGTCCGGGCCCTTCACAAGGTCGATGAGGTCATCCACAGTGCAGGCGGGCTCGTCGATGAGGCGGAGCAGGGCGTCGCAAAGCTCGCCGAGGTTATGCGGCGGGATATTGGTGGCCATGCCCACGGCGATGCCGGAAGAACCGTTGAGCAGGAGGTTCGGCACCTTGGTGGGAAGGACGGCGGGTTCCTGTTCCGATCCGTCGTAGTTCGGGCGGAAGTCGACCGTCTTCTTTTCGATGTCGTTAAGGAATTCGGAGGCCAGCTTGGACATGCGCACTTCGGTGTAACGCATGGCGGCGGCGGAGTCGCCGTCGATGGAGCCGAAGTTGCCCTGACCGTCTTCCAGAGGATCGCGCATGTTGAAGTCCTGGGCCATGCGGACCAGGGCATCGTACACGGCGGAGTCGCCATGGGGATGGTACTTACCGATGACGTCGCCGACGACGCGGGCACTCTTCTTGGTCGGACGGTTGTAGGTATTGGCCATCTGCGACTGAGCGAAGAGGATGCGGCGATGCACGGGCTTGAGGCCGTCTCGGGCATCGGGGATAGCTCGACCGATGATGACGCTGAGCGAGTAGGCCAGATAGGACTGACGCAGCTCTTTTTCTATATCAACTCTGAGTTCTGCCACTGTAGTTGTCCTTTAGCTTTTCGCTTAGATATCGAGATCGTCGATAGCCGAGAGCGCGTTGCGGATGATGAAGTCGCGGCGCAGGTCGGCGCGGTCGCCCATGAGTTCTTCGATGGTATCGGAGGCGGCCTGAGCATCTTCTATGCTCACCTGCAGGAGAACGCGCTTTTCGGGATTCATGGTGGTCATCTCCAGCTGTTCCGGATTCATTTCGCCCAGACCTTTGTAACGCTGGATGTTGAAGCCCTTGCGGGCCTCCGCGTAGGCACTTTCGCGAAGCTCGAAGCAATCCTTCACTTCACGGCCGGATTCAGAGCTGGCTATCTTCACGGGGAACTCGCCGCAGGCTTCGCCTATGGTGGTCCACATCTGGCGGGCATGGCGGTACATGCGGGACTGGAAGTACTCCACGGCAAGGCGGGTACGATGGCCGCTCTTGTTCTCGAAGACAACGAAGACGCGCTCGCCTTCTTCCTGCTTCTCCACTTCACGCCAGGCTTCGTAGCCCTGTTCCTTCATCCAGGAGCAGAACGCTTCGGGAAGGCCTTCGCCCATCAGTTCAGGAGTCAGCGTCTCGCTGAAGCCGAGGAAGGAGAGGAAGAGCTCACGGGAAATGGCGGAGTTCTCAGCTTCTGCCACGCACTTCTCAAGATCGTCTATGTTCTTGAGAAGTGCGATGAGATCGGAACCGCGATAGACGCGGCCGTCAGAAGCGGTGACGGAAACGCCGTCGGAAAGGCGCTGGAGCAGGAACTCGTCGAGCTCCGCGTCGTCCTTCAGGAATTTGATGGTGTTGCTGCCCTTCTTGATGCCATAGAGCGGAGGCTGGGCGATGTAGAGATGGCCGTCCTCGATGAGCTTGGGATAATAGCGGAAGAAGAAGGTGAGCATGAGCGTACAGATGTGGGCGCCGTCCACGTCTGCGTCGGTCATGATGATGATCTTGTGGTAGCGGAGCTTGGAATAGTCCATGTTCTCGCCGATGCCCACGCCCATGGCCGTGATCATGTTCTTGATCTCTTCGCTGGCGAGCATGCGGTCGAAGCGGGCGCGCTCCACGTTCAGGATCTTACCGCGCAGGGGCAGGATGGCCTGAGTCATGGGGTTGCGGCCCTGTTTGGCGGAACCGCCTGCAGAGTCGCCTTCCACGATGAACACTTCACATTCGGTCGGATCCTTGCTCTGGCAGTCGGCCAGCTTGCCGGGCAGAGAGTTGTCGGAGAGAGCGCCCTTGCGGCGCACCAGTTCGCGAGCGCGGCGAGCGGCCTCACGGGCACGGGAGGCTTCGGCGGCCTTCTCGATGATGGTGCGGATGTCCTTGGGGTTCTCCTGGAAGTAGACGTCCAGCACGTTATACACGATGGCGTTCACGATGCCGGCCACTTCGCTGTTGCCCAGCTTGGTCTTGGTCTGGCCTTCGAACTGAGGCTGGGGAAGCTTCACGCTGACGATGGCGGTGAGGCCTTCACGCACGTCGTCGCCGGAAAGAGTGTCGCCCTTGAGCTTCTTCTGCAGGTCGGGCTGGCTCTTCACATAGTTGTTGATGGCACGGGTAAGGGCAGTCTTGAAGCCGGCAAGGTGAGTGCCGCCTTCATGGGTGCGGATATTGTTCGCAAAGGTGAAGGTCTTCTCGTTGAATCCGGAATTGTACTGTAGGGCGAACTCGACAGTGATGTTGTCCTGGACGCCTTCGCCGCTGATGATGGGATGCAGGCCGGCTTCGTTGCTGTTGATGTCCTTCACGAACTGCAGGATGCCGCCTTCTGCGTGGAAGGTATGGGTCTCCTGAGAACGTTCATCCGTGCAGACGATGACGAGGCCCTTGTTCAGGTAGGCAAGTTCTTCGAAACGCTTCTTCAGGATGTCGAAGGAATAGACGGTGGTCTCGAAGATCTCCTCGTCAGGCATGAAGTGCACAGTGGTGCCGTGGCCCTCGGCCTCGCCGATGGCTTCCACCTTGGTGACAGGCACGCCGCGCTCATAACGCTGACGCCAGCGTTTGCCGTCGCGGCGGACGGTGACTTCGAGCCAGCTGGAAAGAGCGTTCACGCAGGAGACGCCCACGCCGTGCAGGCCGCCGGAGACCTTGTAGGCGTTGTTGTCGAACTTGCCGCCGGCATGCAGCTTGGTCATGACGACCTGAACGGCGGGGATGCGCAGCTTGGGATGGATATCGACCGGGATGCCGCGCCCGTTGTCGCGAACGGTGATGGAGTTGTCCACATGGATGATGACTTCCACCTTGTCGCAGAAGCCGGCCATGGCTTCGTCGATGGAGTTGTCCACCACTTCGTAAACGAGGTGGTGCAGACCGCGGGTATCGGTACTGCCTATATACATGGCCGGACGCTTGCGAACAGCGGCAAGGCCTTCGAGCACGGTGATCGCGCCGGCATCATACTTTTCAGAAGCGGCGGACCGGAGATTCTGCTGGCTCATGGAGTTTCCTGGATATACTTTTGTTAGCCGAAAAGGCGGGCATTCAAATAACAGTTCACTTTACACCGAACACAAAAAAAAATCAATTCCTGTAGGAGGGCACTGCCTCATGGACTTTTTCACGCAGAAAGCCTGCAGACGGCCTTAAAAAGCGAAGGGGCATAAAAAATCCCCGCCGCGCCTGAGTGAAACCCGGGCAGACAGCGGGGATAGATCACGGAGTGGACATAAAAGAGGGCCAGAATGCGGCCTCTTCCCATCCGCCCTTATCAGTCTTCGGTGTAATAGGAGGATTCGGCTATCTTCATAGGCATGAGGATGACAGTATACTCGGCGTCTTCAGCACCGGTGATGCCGCAGGGGCCTTCGGAACCGGTGAAGGTATAGTGCATGCTGGCAGACTGGAAGTGGCCGAGGATATCCATGAGGCTGCGGGTCGGGAAGGCTATGACTTCCAGATCGCCCTTGAAGTCGCCTTCGAGGTGTTCAGTGGCAGAACCGGTCTCCTGCCCTTGGGCGGAAAGCTCCACTTCCTGAGGGGAGAAGCGGAAATAGGTGCAGCGGTCGCTGTCATTGTTGAAGATGAGGAGACGGTCGAGAGCGTTCAGGGTCTCGCGGCGGTCGGCATCGAGCTGGGAGGTGTCCGCGCTCTCAAGGCGGGCAAGGAAGCTCAGATGATCGGGATAAGAGAAGTTGGCGGATCGGGGGATGCTCAGCACTTCGTTGCCGGAGCCGGTGCGTATGTGGAAACGGCGTTCGCTGATATTGAGCATTACCTCGTCGCTGCCGAGCCACTTGCGCAGTTCGTTGACATACTTCTTCTGGATGAGCAGGCCGTTCTCGGGAAGAAGGGCGGCAAGGGCGTCGTTGATGAAGCGGACCATGGCGAACTGATGGCCGTTCAGGCCGCAAACGTCCACCTTACCGGCTTCCCCGGCTTTGACATAGAGGCAGGCAAGCCCTTCGGCGCTGTCGTCATCGCTGATGCAGAACGCCACGCGGTCGATGACGTCCTGGAAGAAGTCGCCGGCCCAGAGCACTGCGCCTTCTTCGGGGAAGGCGGGAAGGGGCTGGAACCATACGGGATCGACCGTAGGAAGCTTGTAGGAACGGCGGCCCTGCTCCACGGAAAGGATATGGGACTCTTCATCGAGGCGGAGGCTGATGTCGCCTCCGGGCAGACGGCGAAGCAGTTCCACGAAGGCGCGGCCGTTGACGCCAGCCGTTCCCTCTTCTTTCACGGAGGCGGGATAGTTGCCGGTGAATTCTATGTTCACGTCCGTCGACATGATGGTGAGAGCGTCGCCTTCAGGTCTTTTCACAGCCTGGAGCCATATGGAGCGCAGATAGGCGGCCCCTGCTTTGCTCGGGATGATGGAAGCGGCCTTCTGGAGACCTTCGATGATCTGCTCCTTCTTCACTGTCAAATACATAATGTTTTCCTTATAGTAGGAGGTTGGTGGCGGGATTTTGTTCCTAAGTTTGATAACATACTGTTATAAAATGAAAAATTAGGAACTAAACTAGTGACTTTCCTTCTTGTGAGGAACAGTGCCTTCAAGTATCCCTTCTTGGGAGAGCATTTCTGCACAGTTTTGTCAATTCTGTGAGCTGAATGTTCATATCTTTGTTCGTAACTTTCAATTTCTCAATTTTTCTAACTGCATACATCACAGTGCTGTGGTCTTTGCCTCCGAAAAGGTGACCTATGGAAGGGTAGGATTCTCCAAGGAGTTCCCGGCAGAGATACATGGCTGTCTGCCGGGGGAGGGTGAGCCTGCTATCCTTAGTGTTTTCACATAGTTCTGAAGTTGTGCATCCATACCTGGAAGCTACTGCGGAAAGAATGGAATCGCAGTCCACGGGCTGTGGCGCGCCTGCCCTGCTGAGAAGTGCGGAAAGCTCGGCTTCGGAAGGAAGAACATCGTTTTGTTCATAACGCAGCAGCACCTGTTCGAGCACGCCGCGTATATGGCGCAGTCGCAGGCAGTGCCTGGCGAGGAAAAGGGCTGTGGCACGGCTGTCCGGCAGCCCCATCTTCTCCATCCATGCCTGAGTGAAGCGCAGCCTTACGTCGAGGTCGGGCTCTTCCAAGCCCAGAGAGAGACGGGAACAGAGTCTGTCGTAGAGCAGGGGGAGAAGTTTCTGCCCATGCTCCCCGTTCCCGTCTGTCTGGCAGGAGGCAATGAAGAAGGCATCCATGCTGTCTATCAGGGAGGCCAGTTCCTTCTGCATACAGGCGTCGTTTTCAAGCTCCTGTATGTCATCGACAATGACGGAAGAACAGGAGAGCAGGGCATTGCGGGCCTGCTCTGGCGAACGACGGAAAAAGGAAATGAGCTCCCTGCACGAGAGGAAAATATTTTTTCCCGGAAACCTTGCTTCCAGGCAGTCGTAGGCAGCCTGAAGGAGATGTGTCTTCCCGGTGCCGGAGGGGCCGTGGAGGAATAGGGGGCCGGGCTGGGCATGGAGGCTGCGCCGGAAGAGGTGCAGGGCTTCCCGGTTTTTTCCTCCGGATATGAAGTCGTCGAAAGAGGACGCTGCGGACGGGGAAGGATGCAGGGGCGACGGCAGAGGGAACGCGGACATGGGACGCCCGGGCCACTCATAGCTTATTTTGAGAGGGCCGAGCGTTTCCCGAACAGCTTTTTCAAGGAGGGCGCGCCCGGTGTCAGAGAACCAGCGGAAGAAAAGCTCGTGCGGGAGATGGACGGCGAGAGAGCCGGCAGTCCCCTGGGAGAAAGAGAGGGGAGAGAGCCAGGAGAGATCCGCCTCTTTTGAGAGATTGGAGCGGAACATGTTCTTCAGGCGTTCGGAATCAGAGGAGAGATCGAGCTTTCCTCTGGGGGCTGCGTTGAAGGTGTCCGTTCTTCGTTCCACTGGTTTTCCTCATATTCCGCATTCAAAAAATAGAGCAGAGGCGAATGAGGGGCAATTTTCAGGTGTTTTTATATAACTATATGATATCAATTGTAAAAATAAAAACCTAAAAATTTTTATCCATATTCGGAGCACACTGCCGGGCATAAAAATTTTTACCAGAAAACGCTTGTACAAACAAGTGTTTTATGTGGTATAACCATGCGGGCAAAAAGTATTTTTCACCTTTTCCTTTTAGACTTTCCATGAAGAATATATACGGCATGACAAGGCACTTTCTTTCCCGGAGCAGTATGAGCCTTGCTGGCATTCTGCTTGCTCTTTCTCTCGGTCTGGTCTGGAATTTTTTCTCGCAGCGCGAAGAGGGGGCTTCTGCGGATTGCTCCATGTTTTCCACTCCTCCCTCCCCACACGCTATAGAGAAGATGCTGTCGTCTGATATGTCTTCTTCGGAAGTGTTTCGGGCCTCTCTTGGCGTGGACATGGGCTGGGTGAAGGATATGTGGAAGAACGAGGATGCCCGATGCTTCGACGATTCCCTTGAGTCCTTCATGGCTTCAAGGGGCGATGTGTGCATCCCCTGCTATACCGACCCTGTCCCGTGGGATGAGGATACCCGCTACACGATGCAGGATTCCGGCTGCGGCACGCAGATTTTGAGGACCAAGGTCAAAGCTGGGGACAGCATGGGATCTCTTCTGCGTCCCTGGCTGGATAAGGGCGAGCTGAAAGATGCCATAAGGGCAGTGTCTTCCGTCTTCAAGGTGAGCCGCCTGCGCATAGGCAGGACCTATTCCGTAGAAAGGGACATGAAGGTGGGAGCGGTATCCCGCATCATGTACGACATAGACGACGAGAGCCGCCTGGTGCTCTGCCGTGAAGGGCAGGGCTTCTCGGCTTCGGTGAACGTGTATCATTACGATACGCGGCTGGTCCGTGTGGCAGGTGAGGTGAAAAGCTCGCTTTTCGATGCCATGACGGAAGCTGGGGAGGCTTCTTCCCTTGCCATGCAGCTGGCCGACGTGTTCAGCCATCAGGTGAACTTCCTTGATGCCGTGAGGGCTGGCGACACTTTTGAGGTGATAGTGGAAAAGAAGTACCTTGAAGGGGATTTCCGCGCCTATGGCGACATCGTTGCCGCCCGCCTCGTCAACGACGGCATGGTCTATGAGGCTTTCCGCTTCCGGGATGAGAACGGCGTGGCCCGCTACTATGCGGAAGACGGCTCTTCCCTTGAGACGCAGTTCCTCAAGGCTCCTCTTAATTTCACAAGGATAAGCTCCAGCTATACCATGAAGCGGCGTCACCCGGTTCTTGGGCGGGTGCGCCCTCATCAGGGGATAGATTATGTTGCTCCCCGCGGGACGCTGGTCAAGGCCCTGGGCGACGGAGCGGTCACCTTCGTGGGCTGGAAGAGCGGCTATGGAAAAAGCGTGGCCATACGGCACAGCGGCGGAGTAGAAACGCATTATGCCCATCTTTCCCGCTATGCGAAGAATCTGAAGAAGGGAGATAAGGTAGAACAGGGGCAGGTCATAGCTTATGTAGGCTCCACAGGCATTTCCACAGGGCCGCATCTCGACTTCCGCGTGAAGAAGAACGGAAAGTTCATCGACCCGCTCAAGCTGACGGGCAACCGTGCGGCCGCCATCCCTGAAGAGCAGAAGGATACTTTCCGCAATCAGGTGGAAAGGGCGCGCCTCATGCTCGATGGGGAAGTCATACTGGCTTCTCGGTGAGGCGGCAGGGGCCAAGCTTGATTTTTTCGGGGATAAAGCACACACAGGGACGAGAAATTTTTAAGGGAAAACCATGAGCCAGTCTGAATCCGATTTCCTCCTTGCAAGCTACGATTACGAGCTCCCCGAAGAACGCATAGCCCAGTATCCTCCGGAAGTGCGGGGCTCTTCCCGCCTTTTTGTCCTGGAAAGGGGATCCGGCCGCAATGTCCATACGGATTTCGCCCATCTTCCTGACTTCCTTCCCAAGGATGCCCTTCTTGTCGTGAACAACTCCCGCGTTGTTCCCGCCCGCCTTTTCGGCCAGAAGCCCTCTGGCGGCAAGTGCGAGCTCCTCGTGCTCACGCCTCCTCCCCTGCTCAAATCCTGTGCCATCATGGATGGCGAATGGGCCCATTCCCGCTGTGAATGCCTTCTGCGCCCCGGAAGGAGCATCCGTGTGGGAGACCGCCTCACCTTCGGCGACGGCATAGCAGCAGAAGTTCTGGTGAAGAAGGAATTCGGCCAGCACGAAGTCGAGCTGTTCTGGAAGGGCGACCTTGTGGAGCGCATGACGGAGATAGGCCGCCTGCCCCTTCCGCCCTATATCAAGCGCGATCAGGAGAAGGACGACGTTTCCCGCTACCAGACCATGTACGCCAGCCCGGAGAAGTCCGGCTCTGTCGCCGCTCCTACTGCCGGCCTTCATTTCACGGAGGAAATGCGTTCCCGACTGAAGGAAATGGGCGTGGAGTGGGCTGAAGTCACGCTCCATGTGGGCTACGGCACCTTCAGCCCTGTTCGTGAAGAAGATATCCGCGAGCATCCCATGCACAGCGAATATGTGGAGATATCGCCGGAAACGGCCGCCGCCGTCCGCAGGGCCAAGGCTGAAGGACGCCCTGTCATCGCCGTGGGCACCACCTCCTGCCGCACCATGGAGGGCTGTGCCCTGCAGAACGGCGGAGAGATACCCGAAGGCGGCTGGCACGGCTGGACGAATATCTTCATCTATCCCGGCTATCGCTTCAGCGTGGTGGACCACCTCATCACCAATTTCCATCTGCCGCAGTCTTCGCTCATCATGCTCGTGGCGGCCCTGTGCGGCCGTGAACGCATACTCAACGCCTACGCCGAGGCCGTGAAGGAGGAGTACAGGTTCTTCTCCTACGGCGACGCCATGTTCGTAAGATAAAAGAAAGGGGCCCGGAAAGGCCCCTTTTTTCGTGGAAGAGAGTGATGGCTACGGTTTGGAAATCTGCCAGATGTTCACAGTGACAGGCATCTCCTGCTCGGTGAGCGGAGAGATGGGGAGGTAGCAGATGAGCCTGTGCGTGAGATGGTGCTCGTGCAGGATGTCGAGCAGGTGATGGAATATCTCGCGGCGGGGCTCTGCTATCCACGCTTTGCCGCCGCTTTTCAGCATGGTACTGATATATTTTGCGATAGGGTCAGCGAAGTCCTTTTCGTACATGATGTCGCCGGCCCAGATATAGTCGAAGCTTCCGGCGGGGAGCTTGGGTTCGCGCCAGTCTTCCACCTGCCAGTTCACGCCCGGCACGCCGTTCAGGAATTCGTTGATCTTCGCGTATTCGATGGCCTGTGCTTCGTAGTCCATGGCGGTGACTTCAGCGCCAAGCCAGCGGCCCAGGATGGCGGTGAAGCCTATGCCGCAGCCTATGTCGAGGCAGTTCTTGCCCTGTATGTCATCCTGCATCTCGGCAAGCCAGCCGGCAAGGGCGAGGGAAGAGGGCCATATCTCGTTCCAGTAGGGCAGGCGGTCTTCCTTGCCTTCCTGCTCCGCCATGCCTTCCCACAGCTTGTCCATATCGGCGCGGCGGAAATGCCATATGTTTCCACAGGACTGGAATATGCGGTCGAAGGGAGTATAGGCTTCCATGATGTCTCCTTTTGGGGCTTTTGCCGGATGCATGGCAGTATAACCGCAGAGCGGCGATGAGTGAAGCCCTGAAGCGGTCCTGAATAGTTCGGGAAAGGCTGTTTTTCCGTTTTTGCCGGCAGGAAGGGCCGCATTTTGGCACTTGCCGGAAAAAGACATTGCGGATATCATGCCTTTTGACCTTTTTTCCGGCGGCATGCCTCCGGATGAAGCAGGCATTTCTGGGGCATCGGCTCAGCTTTAGTCCCCATTGAAAAACGACGCGCGCCAGCCGAGGCGCCGCGCACATAGCAAAGCAGGTTTTGATATGGATAATAGGGGCGAGGACAGAAAGGATTTCGCCGAGAAGCGTTCTTTCCGCAAGAACGATGGCGAACGCGGCGAACGCCGCTACGAACGTTCGGACAACTTCAAGCCCCGTCGCTTCGACCGCGACGGTGAGCGCAGGGATTTCAAGAAGGACGGCTTCCGTCCTCACGGCGACAAGCGACCCCGCGGCATAGGCGAGCTTCTGGATCTCGATAATGACATCCTGCACCTCGTGATCCGCCGCGCCCAGCTTCTGGCCAAGATGCGCCAGCATGGCCGCCTCGCTCCTGAGACCGAAAAGACCATTCGTACTGCCTGGGAAAGCAAGGCCGCCCGCATGGCTCGCGACAACCGCCTTTCCCGCGATCTTTTTGTCCTTCTCCAGACCATCGAGCCTCTCACCCGCCAGGAAGAGGAGCAGGGCTACTTCAACCTCGCTCCTAACACTGCGGCCGTCGATATCCGCATCCCTGCTCCTTCCGATACTGTTGCCGCCCGCCTCTGGCTGGCCGCTGCCGTTGCCGCCGGTCAGGAGACCAAGGTCGTCCGCATGCCTCTCACCGATGCCGTCATCGGCGGCGTGAAGGCTCTGAACCAGATCGGCGGTCAGCTCTGGTGGGAAGAGAATGGCGATGTGCAGAGCCGAGGCGGCAAGGGCCTCCAGCGCGGCCTCGACAAGGTCATCCATGTAGGCGACGACGCCTTCAACCTCTGGCTCGTCATCGCCATGTGCGTGGGCATGCCTTCCCGACTCAAGCTCACCGGTGACAGCTCCCTGCGTTTCCTCGATCTCTCCTCTCTGCGCCGCTTCCTGCCGCAGATGGGCGTGCGCCTGACCAACGTCATCCCCTCTCAGGACGGCCTTCCCATCCGTCTCGAATGTTCCGGCATGCTCCCCTGTCAGCTCGAACTTGCCGACGACCTGCCCGAAGATTTCATGGCCGCTCTCGTTCTGGCTTCTCCCTTCTGGGAAACTCCCTGCCGCATCACCCTTCCTGAAAAGGAACCCCGCCTGCTCGGTCAGGTGCTCGGCGTCCTTTCCGCCTGCGGTGCCAGCGTGAGCCGCAACGGCCGCGAAGTGTTCGTTGAGCGCGGCGAGTTCTCCGTGCCTGCCGAACCCGTGGTGCCCATGGATGCTTCCGTGGCCGCCACTGTCCTCATGTTCCCCGGCTTCAACGGCGGCAAGGCCGTTCTCGAAGGCGTGTGGGGCCACAGCAAGGCTCATGCTCTCGTGGAGAAGATGCTCCGCGGCGCCGGCCTCAACGTGAAGTACGGCTCTTCCGAGACCGTCTGCTCCGGCAAGGAACGCGAGACTTCCATCCCCGCTTCCGAAGTCATGGCCGAAGTAGTGGCCTTCTGCCCTGAACTCCTGCCTCTGGCCTGCGTCATCATGGCCGCCGCCGTGCATGAAGGAGCTTCCGTTTCTCTGCCCGCCCTTGCCGAAGAAGAGCGTCACCTCGTGACCGCTTTCCTCGTGCGCTGCGGCGTGGAAGAAAAGGACGGCAAGCTCTCTTCCTCCGAGAATGTCATCCCCGGTACCTGGGTAGCTCCTTCCGCTCAGTGGGCCATGGCCTATGCCCTCTGCGCCTTCCTGCGCCCGAACCTGCACCTTTCCAATCCCGGCGTTATGACCTCCATGTTCCCTCCCTTCTGGAACATGTACAACACTCTGCCTGTTCCCGTGCTCAAGCGTAACAGGCAGGAAAAGGAAGATGAAGATGCCAAGCCCGTCCGCCGCCGCGTCATCGCCCGTGGAGTTTATGGAGAACTTCCTCCTGAACCCGCTGCCGGAGAAGATTTCTGAGCTTGAGGAGCAGATAGCCCTCATAGAGGCAGAACAGAAGCGCTGCAAGGATACCATTCGTGAACTCATGGCCCGGGAAGACCTTGAGAAAGGGATATTCTTCCCGGCCGAGATACACGAGCTCCATCAGCGTAAAAATATGCTCGAGACGCACATCCAGTACCGCCGGGTCCGCGTGAACCGGCTCAGGCTGCGCGGTGCTCGCTGATTTTGAGGAAAATATGAGTGAGATACATCACTGCCGCCAGTGCGGTACCTGCTGCCGCAAGGGCGGCCCTGCCCTCCATGTGCAGGATGGCCACCTTCTCACGGAAGGAGTGCTCCAGCTCCAGGATCTCGTGACCTTCCGTGCCGGGGAGCTGGTGCGCGACACCTATAAAAATGTAGTCGTTCCCCTTCCCGATGAGATAGTGAAGATAGCCGCCCCGGCCGGTTCTCGCCCTGACGACTGGACCTGCCGCTTCCTCATGGAAGACAATCGCTGTTTCATCCACGAGAAGAGCCCTGCTGAATGCAAAGCCCTTTTCTGTGACGATCCCAAGGCGTTGCTTGGCATGCATGGAAAGGAAAGGCTGGACCGCAAGGCCATCCTTGAACTCCTCCGTGCTCCCCAGTGGCTCATCGATGCCGTGGAAGCCCATGAAGCCCGCTGCAATTATGCCGCTCTCACCGAGCTTGTCTCTCATCTTGAAGAAGATGAAGCGGCCCGCAAGGCCCTCGTGGAAGTGGTGGAATACGACCGCGCCTTCCGCGAGCTCGTAGCTGAGAAGGGCAAGGTGAGCAAGGATATGCTGGACTTCCTGTTCGGCCGTCCTCTCATGTACACTGTCATCATGTTCGGCATCGACGCCCGCGCCAATGCCGACGGCAGCATCACTCTCGTTCAGACCACCAAAGCTACTCTGAAGAGGTAAGCCATGATAATTGTCACCGGCGGTGCCGGCCTCATCGGTTCGAACTTCATCTGGCAGCTCAACCAGAACGGCATGGACGACATCCTCGTGGTGGACAATCTTGCCTCGACGGAAAAGTGGAAGAATCTGTCGCATCTGCGCTACAGCAACTACATGCATCGCGACAAGTTCCTCGAACAGCTCCGTTCCGGCCAGAAGCTGGAAGGCGTGGAAGCCGTCATCCATATGGGCGCATGCTCTTCCACTACGGAACGCAATGCCGACTTCCTCATGGAGAACAATTTCCACTACACTGTGGAAGTCTGCCTTGCCGCCCTCGAAGCTGGTGCCCGCTTCATCAATGCCAGCTCCGCCGCCACCTATGGCGACGGCGAACTTGGCTTCTCTGATGATATCGAGCTCATGCCGAAGCTCCTGCCGCTGAACATGTACGGCTACTCCAAGAAGCTGTTCGACATGTGGTGCCTGCGCCATAATCTCCTGAATGAAGTGGTTAACCTGAAGTTCTTCAACGTGTACGGCCCGAACGAATACCATAAGGGCAGCATGATGAGCATGGTGTGCCGCGCCGTGCCTCAGGTGAAGGAACTCGGCAAGATACGCCTCTTCAAGTCGGACAACCCCAAGTACAGCGACGGCGGATCCCTGCGCGACTTCGTGTACTCCAAGGACGTTTCCGCCCTCATGTACTGGTTCATGCAGACTCCTTCCGTGAACGGCATTTTCAACGTGGGCGCAGGCAAGGCCCGTACCTGGAACGACCTTGCCAACGCCGTGTTCGCCGCCATGGACCTCGAGCCCAATATCGAATACTTCGATATGCCTGAACACCTCAAGGGCAAGTACCAGTACTTCACGGAAGCAGATATGTCCTGGCTGGAACGTGAGAACTGCCCCGTGAAGTTCCATTCCCTCGAAGAGGGCGTGGACGACTACGTCCGCAACTACCTCACTCAGGACGACCCGTATCTGAAGTCTTTCTAAGAGATTTGTGGGGGAGATAATCTCCCCCACACCCCCATAAGTCGCGAGGCCGCTGTTCCGAACTGCGTTCGGTTCCAGCGGCCTCGCGCTTATGTGAGTATGGAAAAGAAAATCCCGGAGAATTCAAAGTCTTCGGGATTTTCAGTCTTCAATTATAACTTTTACATCTCTACAGCTTCGAAGACAGCCGCAACGCTATCTTCAGTGCAGAGCTCCAGCTTGCCGTCGGTGATCTTCCACTCGATCACAGAGGGGAACATCTGGAGCATCTTCTGGGCCTGCTCTTCCCCCTTGGGGCAGAGGCGGAGGGTGGCTCCTCCGGGCGTGAAGCTTATGTTTTCGTCATCGCCCTCCCAGTTCATGAAGAAATTGTTGCAGCCGTCGGAGCCGGTGGCCTCTCCTTTTTCACGCAGGATGAGGTGTGCTTCCGGCTGATCGGCGAAGTTTTCGGCGGGCTTGCCGTCAAGCTCCTTCAATCGCCAGTATGTCCCCTTGAGGGGAAGTTCCTGCTTCTTGCTGGGAACGGCGTGATGGAGGAGTATGGAGGGGCGTCCGTTCAAATCGGCAGCAGTGCCGGCAGGGGCGGTGAACAGAGGTTCCTTGCCGTAGAAGACAGAAGCTTCTATGCCTGCCGTATCGTTAAGGTCGGAGGAAAGGAAGCCGATGCGGAAAGAAAGTTCCTCCCGCCCGGAGCGGTGAGAGATGCTCTGCCCGGCTACGGAGCCGTCCTCGGTGAGGAGGCGCACAGCTACAGTCACTTCGGGAGGGAGCATTATGCGCTCACGGAAGAAGAGCGTTCCTTCGAGGTGCTCCACATTTTTGAAGCTGCGGCTCCATTTGACCTTCTTTCCTTCTGCATCAAGGAATTCCAGTCCCCAGAGGCCGCGCTTCTGGAGGTAGAGTTTCTGAGGTGCGGCTTCTTCGTTGGGAGTTCTCACTGTCAGGAGAGTAAGAACGTTCCCATCGAAATCCCAGTTCGTGCCGGCAGCAGAGCCATTTCTGGGCAGGCAGAGGCGTCCATCCTCTTCAAGGCAGAAAAACTGCCCTTTTTCGTCTTTCCAGAGTCCGTGCAGCCTTTCCGCGTCCATGGCTTCTCCGGCAGTCATGCAGGCGCTGAGGCAGAGCATGATGAGCAGGGAGAAGATAGCTGTTGTTTTCGTCATGAAAGTCCTTTGTTTCAGGCCAGAGCGATGAGGTCGTATTCTCTGGTCTCGGTGATGTCCGCTTCCACCATGGCGCCAGCTTCCACTCCGGGGCCGCTCACATAGGTGATGCCGTCCACTTCGGGTGCCTGGAACCATGCGCGGCCAGTATGGAGGCCGGGCCATTCGTCGGAAGCCTCGTCCACGAGGATGTCGAGGCGCTGTCCTTCGTACTGGGAAAGGATGTCCTCACTGATGCCGCTTTGGAGTTCCATGAGAGTGTCCTTGCGCCATTCCTTGATCCCGTCTTCGAGCTGGCCGTCCATCTCTGCGGCTTCTGTGCCGTCTTCAGGCTGGTAGGCGAACACGCCCATGTGGTGGAAGCGGTTCTTTTCCACGAAGTCCATAAGGGTGCGGAAGTGTTCGTCGGTCTCTCCGGGGAAGCCCACCATCATGGTGGTGCGCAGGGCGGCTTCAGGGAACCATTTGCGTATGCGGTCCACGGCTTCCTGAGGGTTTCCGGAGAAGGGGCGTCCCATTTTGCGCAGGATGTCCGGGTGGGCATGCTGGAGAGGCATGTCGAAGTACGGCACGAAGGGCTTTCCTGCTTCGCTCAGGAATTTGAGCAGGTCGTTAGAGAGGCCGCCGGGGTACAGGTAGAGCAGGCGCAGGCGTTCCAGCCCGTCGAGCTGGAGGAGCTTTTCCAGAAGGAAGCGGGGATCCTTGCCGAAGTCCGTGCCGTAGGCCGTCACGTCCTGAGCGACGAGGATGAGCTCCTTCACGCCGTCGGCGATAAGGGAGGAAGCTTCGGTGACGAGCTTTTCAGGCGATTCGGAAGTATATTGGCCGCGGATGGAAGGGATGGCGCAGAAGGAGCAGTTGTGGCGGCAGCCTTCGCCTATCTTCAGCCATGCATAGGAAGGACCGGTGCTGAGCAGGCGGCCCGGGGCGGGCTTTTCCAGCTTGAGGGCCTTGCAGAGCTGTTCGGCCCAGCTGTCGATGTCATCAGTATGGAGCCAGAGATCGACTTCCGGCACTTCGGAGCTGAGGTCGCCTATGCCGTAGCGGCCAGGCAGACAGCCTGCCACCGCGAAGAAGGGGCGGCGTCCTTTGGGCATTTCGGAAAGATCATCGACCAGTTCAAGGATGGTCTGCACAGATTCCTGAACTGCGGGAGAGATGAAAGCGCAGGTGTTGAGGAAAACGAGGTCGGCCTCGAGAGGGTCGTCGACAGTGAGGACGGGGCCGAGAGAGCCGAGCAGACGTTCGGTGTCCACACGGGTCTTGGCACAGCCGAGACTTTGCGAATAGATGCGGAGCATAGTACCTTCAGAGCAGGTCAGGACTTGTTTTCTGGACAGGCCTGCGTTACCCCTTTTCTGCCATGAAAACACCTGTTCGGCAAGGAGACCCCTATGACCACTCCCAGAACGCTTATCCTCGCTACGCGCAATCAGGGCAAGGTGCGTGAGCTTCGCGATCCGCTGGCCCGCTTCGGCTTCGACGTGCAGAGCCTGCCCGAAGATTTTCCCGAAATAGAAGAAAATGGCACTACTTTTGAAGAAAACGCCCTCATCAAGGCCCGCGCCGTGGCAAATGCTCTGGGCGTAGCCGCCGCGGCTGACGATTCCGGCCTTGAAGTTGACGCCCTTGGAGGGGCTCCCGGCGTGTATTCTGCGCGCTACAGTGAAGACTGGCCTGCCGTGGAAGGCGAGAGCAAGGACGAACGCAACAACCGCAAGCTCCTTGCCGAGCTGGAAGGCGTACCTGCCGAAAAGCGCACGGCCCGTTTCCGCTGCTGCATGGCTTTGGTCATCCCCGGAGGTGAAGAGATAGTGGTGAGCGGTGCGTGGGAAGGAAGCATAGGCTTCGAGCGAGCCGGCGCCAACGGCTTCGGCTACGATCCCCTGTTCATCGACCCCGAACTCGAGCTTACCGGCGCAGAGCTGACCCGTGAAGCCAAGATGGTGCGCAGTCACCGCGGCAAGGCCCTTGCCAAGCTGCTGGCCGAAGTGGAAGAACGCGGCCTGTAATTTTTCCCATTTGTGGAAAAAATAATCCCGAGCATCACTGCCCGGGATTTTCTTTTTAAAAATTAAAAGTCTTTGGAAGATGGGAGGGGGTGCAGGGGGAGGGAAGGAAGCTTTTCTACAGAAATCATACATTGAGTATGAACACGTCCAGAAAAATCCATAACTATCACGAATTACAGATTTTTATTTCGAAGAACGTCTTTTCAAGTCCTGTAAGATCCGCTTGAATCCCTAAAAATTGTGAGTATAATTGCGAGTATCGAAAACACGATACTCGCACCTAGCCGAGGATGAGCCGGACCTATTGTCCGGCCACGTCTAAGGGGTATCATGATACGAGGTGTAGGACAAGGAGCTCACATGCCTCTTACCGATGTATTTATCCGCAGTCTGAAACCGCTCGAAAAGCCGTATAAGCATTTCGACGGTGGAGGGCTTCATATCCATGTCACGCCGAACGG
>JAFQPD010000093.1 GCA_017411945.1 Mailhella sp. | reverse complement strand
GAGCGCCGACCCCACGCCGACTGGAAGTCGACATCTGTGGTGGCGAGGCGCGGTCTCAATGTCACAGCGGAGCGCCGCTGAGAGAGCACAGGCTCACGAGGCGCGTTCCGGTCAGGTCCACGCACAAAGGACTCTTCGGCTGACTGGAAAGTCAGCCATAGCGGATTTCCGGTCAGGAAATCCAAGACAATAGAACCTGTTCTCGAAGCTCTGTCCGAGAATGTAACATATTCCGCAGTACGAAGGAGTGCATCCTATGTCCCGTGAAAAGCTTATCGCCAAAGACCTTCTTTCCATCAAAGCCGTGTTCTTCCGCCCCGACGAACCCTTCACCTGGGCCAGCGGCATCAAGAGCCCCGTGTACTGCGACAATCGCCTCACCCTGACCTCTCCTGAAGTGCGCAACGATGTGGAGAACGGCCTGGCCGAGATCGTGCGCGAAGTCTACCCCGAATGTGAAGTGCTCATGGGAACCAGCACCGCCGGCATCGCCCATGCCGCCATCGTGGGCCACATCATGGGCCTGCCCATGGGCTATGTGCGCTCCAGCGCCAAGGATCATGGTCGCGGCAACCAGATCGAAGGCCGCCTCGAACCCGGCCAGAAGGTCGTGGTTATCGAAGACCTCATCTCCACCGGCGGCTCCGTGCTCGACGTGGTCAAGGTGCTCCGCGAAGCCGGCGCCGAAGTGCTCGGCGTGGCCAGCATCTTCACCTATGGCATGAAGAAGGGCCTCGACCGCATGGCCGAAGCCGACGTGAAGAACGTGAGCCTCACGAACTTCGACGTCATCGCCGAAGTCGCCGCCGAAAGCGGCTACATCCGCAAGGAAGACGTGGCCCGCCTCATCGCCTTCCGCAACAATCCCGCCGACGAGAGCTGGATCGGAGCTTAAGATGGACAGCCTCATCGATATCCGCGACCTTTCCACGCAGGAGATCGACGAGCTTCTCGCCGTTGCCATGGACATCATCGCGGACCCCGCGAAGTATTCCCAGAAGTGCCGCGGCAAGAAGCTGGCCACCCTGTTCTTCGAGCCCTCCACCCGCACCCGCCTCAGCTTCGAAGCCGCCATGTACGAGCTGGGCGGAAACGTGCTGGGCTTCTCCGAGGCGCAGAGCTCCTCTTCCGCCAAGGGCGAGAGCGTGTCCGACACTGTGAAGGTGGTGGGCTTCTATGCCGACATCATCGCCATGCGCCACCCCAAGGAAGGCGCTCCCCTCGTGGCTTCCATGAAGGCCGGCGTGCCCATCATCAACGCTGGCGACGGCGGCCACAACCACCCCACGCAGACCCTCACCGACCTGCTCACCATCTGGCGTGAGCACGGCCGCTTGAACGACCTCACCATCGGCCTCTGCGGCGACCTCAAGTTCGGCCGCACCGTGCATTCCCTCATCGCGGCCATGTCGCGCTATGCGGGCATCAAGTTCGTGCTCATCTCTCCCGATGAGCTGCGCCTGCCCGGCTACATACGCAAGGACGTGATGGAAAAGAACGGCGTGCCTTACGAAGAGACCATGGACCTTACGGAAGCACTCCCCAAGCTCGACGTTCTCTACATGACCCGCGTGCAGAAGGAACGCTTCTTCAACGAAGCCGACTACATACGCCTGAAGGACAGCTACATACTCACGCCCGAGAAGATGCTGGAGGCCAAGGACGGCATGTGCGTCATGCATCCCCTGCCCCGTGTGAACGAGATTGCCGTGGCCGTGGACGACGACCCCCGCGCCGCCTATTTCCGCCAGGCCCTGAACGGCAAATATGTGCGCATGGCCCTCATCATGAAACTGCTGGGAGTGAAATAAATGATCATCGACGCCATTTCCAACGGCATCGTCCTCGACCACATCACGGCAGGCCGCAGCATGGAGCTGTACCAGATCCTCAAGCTCCACAAGCTGAAATGCTCCGTGGCCGTACTCACCAACGTCCCCAGCCGCAAGATGGGCCGCAAGGACATCATAAAAATAGGCGAGCTCATCGACCTCGACCTCAATGTGCTCGGCTATATCGACCCCGGCATCACGGTGAGCATCGTGCGCGACGGCAAGCTCGACCGCAAGTTCACCGTAGAACTGCCCGAGCGCGTGGTGAACGTCATCAAGTGCAAGAACCCTCGCTGCATCACCTCTACCGAGCAGGAGATACCGCATATCTTCAAGCTTACGGACAAGGAAGAGCGCGTATACCGCTGCATGTACTGCGAGAGCCGTGCCAAGGGCAGGGATTAGACTAGTCTTATTTTTACGAACGCGGGGGCGGCTTCTTTCCGAGGCCGCTCCTTTTTCCGTCTAAGCCCTTGACAAGACAGGCGTCACAGGGCATTTTCCCCAACGGTCCGGCAAGGCTCTGCCCGCCGGGCATGGAAGGTGAACGATGATCCTCGATACTTTCGAACGCGCACTTTCGTACGACCTCGGCCCCCTGTGGGAACGAATCTTCCCCGAGTTCCTTGCTCTCCATGCGAAGGGTGAGGCTCTGGCCCTTGGTCGCTACGAGCTTGGCGACGGCGTTTTCATCAACGTGGAAGAATACGCTCCCAAGGAATGGGATACCGCCCGCTTCGAAGGCCATGAAAAAATGGCCGACGTGCAGACCCTTCTCTTGGGAGACGAGTATATCGACATCATGGCCCGCGGCGCCGGGAGCGAGCTTTCCGGCGAGGCGGAGCGTTTTGATGAACGCGACCTCGTCTTTTACAAGGGCAAGCCGGAAATGCCTACCGTGCGTTTCCACCTGAAGCCGGGGCTGTTCGCCCTCATCCTTCCCGGAGAGGCACATCAGCCCTGCATGAAGGCCGCAAGCGGCTATGCCCGCAAGATGGTCATCAAGATCCCCGCCGACAAGCTCAAGGCTCCGGCTTTCTAGTTTCGCAAGATTCGCCTGCCCCGGCAGGCACAGCTTCCCGCTTTCGGGACATGTCCCCGCCCTCATCGGGCTTATTTCAGGAGAATGTATGGACGTTTTTGATCAGGCGACCGAACTCGAACGCATCGAACGCGAATCCGCACTGCGTCAGGCGGCGGCCGGCACTTTTCAGGAAGGCCCTGAATGGATAGACGGCAAGCCCTGCTGCCGCGAATGCGGTGATCCCCTCCCCGAAGCACGCCTCAAGGCCATCCCCGGCGTGGGGCTGTGCCTTTCCTGCCAGCAGGATTGGGAAGAGGGCCGCATCTGATGCCGTTACAGGCCTGAACGCCCGTTCCTTTATGAAGGAGCCGCCGTGTCCGAAAGGATTCGGCGGCTCCTTGCCTTTTGCCGGCTCTTCTTTGAAGAAAATAACCTGTTCCCACTGCAGGATGTCATCTGTCCGCCGTCAGGCATAGCCCCTGCCAAAGGCTTCCTCACTGGACTACAGAACATTCGCCGCCACGCTTCCCACGCTCTGGAACGTGGAAGACGGCATAAGAAAATGAACATCTAGCGTCGGCAGAGTTTCCCATAGAAAAATGCCCAGATGGCATTCACGATGAACCAGCCGAGTATGGTCAGCGCGGCTACGGCATCAAGGCCGAAACTGCTGATGAACACCCACGAGAGCACTGCCCTCAGGGTGATGTGGGTGCATGTGCCAAGGAGCGTAACGGACACGCGACCTATGCCGTCAAAATATCCGGCAAAGGTATTGCCTGTGAAATTCAAAAGGTAGAAAACTGCGACGATCTTCAGGTAGCTGACGGCGCTGTCAAAAGCGGGGCCGGAACTTTCGCCAAGAAGAAAGGCGGATGCCCATCCGGCAGAAGACCAGAGGAGAGCCGAGGAGATCACCCCCATTGCCCCGAACAGAAACAGGCTGTTCCAGAACGTCATGCGCAGTCGATGCCGGTCCCCTGCCCCGAAATTCTGGGCGGCTACGGCTGACGTGGCAGAAGCAGCACTGTCTCCGAAGGAATTGGCAAAGGCTTCTATCCTCATCGTTGCGGTGTAGGCCGAAATGGTGGCTGTGCCCATGGAATTCACGGCACCCTGCACTGCCAGCTTGCCTATGTACAGGCCAGCCTGCTGAAGCCCCGTAACAAAAGCAAAATGGGCAGTTTTCCTGAGAAAACCGAGGTGCAGCCTGCAATTTTTTCTGCGGAACATGAGCGAGGGAAAAGCCGCCTTGAGATAGAAAAAAATGAGGAGAGCTGAGGCTGCCTGCGCTAAGCAGGTCGCCCATGCCGCCCCGGCCACTCCCCAGGAGAAACAGGCAACGAAAAGTATGTCCAGCGCGAGATTGAGACAGACGGCAAAAGCCAGTATTGCGAGAGCCACGTTCATGCGCCCCACTGAACGGAACAGGGCGCAATAGAAATTATAGATGAACGAAGCCGGAAGTGAGAGCAGGACTATCTTCAAATAGCTGCCGACCATGGAGAAAATTTCCGGCGGCGTACTGAGAAGGGTGAGAAGAGAAGATGCGCCGATAGAACCTGATATGCCGATCGCAAAAGAAAAAAGGATGCCAGACGCCAGAGCGATGAAGTGCTCGTTCCGGAATCCTTCCACGTCCTTTGCGCCATGGAACTGGGCAAGGAGAACGGAAAGCCCGATGCACGCCCCGGCTATGGCGAAGAGGAAGAGATTCATGACCGCCCCCGCCACGCCGATGGCCGCAAATTCCTCCATTCCGGCATAGCGGGCCAGCACAAAGGCATCTATGGCATTATAGAGCTGCTGAAGGATGTTGCCGATGACCAGAGGCACGGCAAGACGCATGAGATGTTTCGGGATGCTGCCCTGCGTGAAATCCGTGGCGCTGCGGCGGAAGAGCTTCATATTTTTCCTGTCCAAAGTATTGATTTTTGCATCATGAGGTATCACCTTTGTTGTGTAAAGCGACAATAAGACATAGCATCTTTGACAAAACATCAAGGACTGGACCATGGAACTTGAAAAATGCCAAGCTCTTGCATGTGCAATATCCGAAGGAAGCCTTTCCGCGGCAGCCGAGCGTCTGCACTATACGGCATCGGGTATCAGCCGGATGATAGCGTCATTGGAAAACGAAGTGGGCTTTCCTCTCCTGGTGCGCAAGCACGAGGGCGTCATTCCTACGACCGAGTGTGAGGCTCTCCTTCCTGCTATCAGGGACTTCCTTGCCTGTGGAGAAAACTGCATGAGACAGGCAGCTCGCATACGCGGTCTGGAAGTCGGCACCGTGACCGTGGGAACGGCGTACAGCGTCTATTATGACCTGCTCTCCGAGATCATCGGAGAATTCCGGCAGGAGCACCCTGGGATAGTGATACAGCTTGCCGGCGGCTTCAGCACCCAGCTTGCAGAGCAGGTCGGGCAGAGCCGCATCGACCTCTGCATCATCAGCCGCCGTGAAGGAGATTTTGCGTGGCATGCCCTGCGAAGGGATGAGCTGGTGGCATGGCTTCCCGAACATCATCCGAGCTCTTTGCAGGATGCTGTTCCCCATTCGCTTTTCCGAACGGAACCCTATATTGATATTTTTCCGGGCGAAGACAGCGACAACTGCCGATTTTTCAAAGAGAATCGCCTGCGCCCCAAAACCATGTACACGACTACGGACAGCCATTCAGCCTGCGCCATGGTCGAAGCGGGGCTGGGAATAGCCCTGAATAACGCCCTGAACAGCCAAGGACGTTCTTCCAGACTGAAGGTCGTCCCCCTCAGTCCGCGCCAGTACATAGAAATAGGACTGGCCGTGCGCCGAGGAGCTTCTCCGGCCGTTGAGAAATTTGCCAAGCGCATT
Source organism: Mailhella sp. (assembly GCA_017411945.1). Taxonomy (GTDB): domain Bacteria; phylum Desulfobacterota; class Desulfovibrionia; order Desulfovibrionales; family Desulfovibrionaceae; genus Mailhella. Next base: position 11,958 of record JAFQPD010000093.1, on the reverse strand, counting down.
CTCGGCAGATTGCAGGAAGTTCAGGAGAAAAAGCAGTGAACACCCTCCGTCCATCAGGTCCTGCGCTGACGCCGGCCTCCATCAGAGGCAACGGAAGCAAACGATGAAACTTTTCCTGCCGCGTCGAAGCAACGGCAGAACCGAAACGACAAGGCCCGAGTTCCCCGACAGCTTGCGCTCTCGAGGAATCCGGGCCTTTTCCATTTTCAAAGGCGTGTACTAGCGACGCAAGGCATCCAAGATCTTCAAGGGTATTCTTGGAGGCATCCTATTTAAATACATGCCGGACCCATGCAAAATAGTTACAGCTAATTTCTTGAAACCCATCCTGACAAGGCTGGAATCTTCCGCACCCTTTTTCCAAGCGCATGCACGATATCGGGAAGGATATGTCTTCCCCAAAGGCCACGCATGGCGCTCGCCGTGCAAAGAAAGGCGCCGTCCAGATCTCCAGCACCGCAAACGCCCATGCTCCCGTACGGCATGTCTCCAGCCTTTCGTCCGAGAAGAAAGGCGTCTCCAGCAGAAATGCCTCCCGGCGTCTCACTGCCCTGTTTTGGAAGAAGCCTCGTTCCTGGCGCGAAGTCCTTGACTTAAAAATTTCCATTTTATATCTTTTGGAAAGAAAATAACCAGTAATAATGTCAAGGGAGGCACTATGAAGTACGTTTTTGCCGTTGGCCGCATGGCGAAGCAGAGCCGTTTCGGTCACCTTCTCGATGTGTACCAGCTCTTGAGTGAAAAGTTTGGCGAAGTTGCCATATATCATCGCGACTGCCGTAAAACTCCTCTTTTTTCTGGCGCGGTGACGGTCATTTCCGATTGTCCATCTTGCCGCAGTCACTTCTCCCCCCTTCCTTCAGTTACTCTGATGAGTCTGAACGATGCTCTCGCATAGGCTCGGCTACATCGATATCCTAGCGAGAGAATAGAATATCTGCATTGCAATTGCTATCCGTGACCGCGATTTTTCAAGGATCACGAAACTTTTGGTCTCCTGTCGCAGGAAAAGCTATGGGCCGCACACCTGAGCTTTTCTAGGAAGGCCGCCGCCGAGTGGATGCGCAGCTTTTCGCCGAGCTGTTCCTTCACTCGGCTTCTTATTTTAGGCGGCTGCAAGAAAGGGCTAGGATTTTCCGAAGGAGCCCTTTCCTCTCGGCGACAGGGCTAACATTTTGTAATTACAAAAGTTCTCAATTTAAAAGTGATTATTGACACAAAACTAAAAATAAATTACCAAATGAAATAATTATGTAATAAACGCGAAGGCTCATTTCGATCCTGTGCCCATGCCCGCATATCGGATTGGTCTGCCGCAAACCAGAAAAAGCACCTTGCAGAAACGCTTTTTCAGTATGTGCCGGAACGTTGCCTTCGGGGCGCAGAACTTTCCGGTTGGCCTCTAATTTCGGGATTTTTCTACTGAAAGGACTCCCCATGAACGAACGAAGAAACACTTTCAGGTACAGTGTGGCGGTAGCCGGCCTTTTCGGCATTATTTCGCTTTGCAATGCCGCATATGCTGTCGACTTTCCGGCAGAAGAAGTCGGGAAGATGCACATTGTCATGCAGCATCCCGGCAAAGCTGAAATGCCCGCCGCCGCTTTCGATCATGAAGCTCATGCCGCAAAGATCCAGAAAGACGGTGGCAACTGCACCGTCTGTCATACTGCGCTAGGCAAGGAAACTAAGGGAATGCGCCCCTTCTCTGTGGTTTCCTCCTCTATCAAGGGCAGAAATGCGATCATGGAAGCATGGCATGCAACCTGCCTTGAATGCCATGCCAAGCAGGACGACGCTCCCGGCGCCGCCTCCTGCCGTTCCTGCCACGATGCTGAAGCCTCTGCTGGAAAGCGCGTGCCCTTGAACTTCGACAAGGCTCTCCATGCCGCCCATACCGAGTCCAAGCATATCGCAGCCGTGGCCCCGCAGGGAGCGGACAACAGCTCCGCATACCTGAAAAACTGCGGCGTCTGCCACAGCACCGTTACGGACAAGGGTGAACGCATTTACGTTCAGGACACGGAAGACGCCTTCAGCTTCTATAAGAGCGAATCGGCCAACAGCCGCGAACTGGCTTCCATCGCGCATAATACCTGCGTGTCCTGCCATGTGGATACTATGAAGAACGGCAGCCCCAATGCCAAGGCGCTGGCTCTGCCTGTGAACTGTGCCGATTGCCATAGCGCAGAAGGCCAGGCCAAGTTCCATGGCCCTGCTCACGCCCCCCGCCTGTTCCGCGGCCAGCCCGATGTCATAGTCCTTGGCCAGAAGGCTCCTGAACAGAAGCTTACTCAGTCCTCCAAGCCCGAGGCCGGCATCAAGCCCGTCCCCTTCGACCATAAGCTGCATGAAGACGTGGCAAACTGCTCCGTCTGCCACGGCATGAAGATTGAGAAGGATGTCAGCGGCAAGCCTGCCACCCTCGCCTCTGACAGCCTTACCGCTTTCAATGCCGCTCATGATGCCGCCAACGCTGCTTCCTGCGTTGGCTGCCATACCCAGACCATTGCCATCGACAAGAACTGCGCCGGCTGCCATGGAGACCTCAAGTTCGCCGTGAAGGATTCCTGCTCCGTCTGTCATCGCGGCCCGGACGTCCCTGCCAAGGTCGACGTGAATGATCCCAAGCAGTTCCCCTCCTTCCCCAAGACCACGAAGAAGGCGAACGCCCCCATTGACCCCGCAGAAGTTCCCGAAACGGTCACCATCGATGCGCTCGCCAATGAATATCAGGCTGTCGAACTGCCGCATCGCAAGATCTACAAGGCCATGCTCGACGGCATGAAGAACAGCAAGATGGCTGCCGCGTTCCATGTGGATTCCGTGTGCAAGGCCTGCCACCACAATATCCCCAACGATAATATCGCCAATCCTCCGTCCTGCGCCTCCTGCCATGACAAGGAAGTGAAGGCTGTTACCGCTGGGCAGGCTCCCCACCTCAAGGCCGCCTATCATCAGATGTGCATCAGCTGCCACGACAATATGGGAATCAAGCCTGCTGCCGCCGATTGTGCCGACTGTCATGCGCCCGTGGCTGCCAAGGATACCAACAAGAATAAGCGGGAGGTTCGATAATGAAGCGCAGAGCGTTTCTTTCCCTTCTGACCGGTACTGCCGCCGCTGCGGCCATGCCCGTCAAGGCTGAGGCCGCCGGAGGTGAATTCAAAGGCCACCCCGACAATATGGCCGTCCTCACCGACCTTACCAAGTGCATAGGCTGCCGCAAATGCGAGACTGCTTGCGCCAAGGTCAACGATCTTCCCGCGCCTGTCATGCTTGAAGACCGCAGCGTGTTCCAGGAGAAGCGTCGCACCCATGCCGAGATCTTCACCGTGGTGAATGAATACAAGGTGGCCGGCAAGGACGTGTACCGCAAAATGCAGTGCATGCACTGCCAGGAACCTGCCTGCGCTACGGCCTGCTTCGTCAAGGCGTTCACCAAGAATCCCGACGGCTCCGTCACCTACGATCCCACTCTCTGCGTGGGCTGCCGCTACTGCATGGTGTCGTGCCCGTTCAACATTCCTGCGTATCGCTACAGCAGTGCCCTGAACCCTGTGGTCCGCAAGTGCACCATGTGCCATCCGCGCCTGCAGGAAGGCAAGCTTCCCGGCTGCGTGGAAGCCTGCCCCACCGGCGCGCTTGTTTTCGGCAAGCGTTCCGAGATCCTCGCCATCGCCCGCAAGCGCATTGCGGATAACCCTGGCAAGTATGTCGACCATATCTACGGCGAACATGAAATGGGCGGCACTGCCTGGCTGACCATTTCCGGCGTGGACTTCGAAAAGGTCGGCATGCGTGAAGACCTCGGTACCAAGGCTGCCGCTGAATACACCACCGGCGTTCTCGGCGCTCTGCCCATGGTCGTGGGCTTCTGGCCCATCGTTCTCGGCGGCGCTTACTATATGAACAAGCGTAAGGACGAGATCGCCAAGGAAGAGCAGGAAGCCGCCGTGAGCGCTGCCGTGGATCAGGAACGCCAGCGCAGTGAAGCTGCCGCTAAGAAGGCTCTCGACAAGGCCGCCAGCGACGCCAAGAAGGCTCAGGACAAGGCCGTTGAAGCCGCCAAGAAGGAAGCCAGAGAGCAGCTGCTCGCCGAACAGGCCGCAGCCGCCGCTGCGGAAAAGGAAGGTGAATAAGATGGCCGCTGAACAGAAAGAATCCGTCTTCAAGTATTTCGTGCGGCAGATCACCTCTCTGCCCAGAACTCCCGGCAATATCGCCACTCTCGTCATCTTTGCCTTTGGTGCGCTGATCACCATCATGCGCTTCACCCTCGGCATCGACTCCGTCTCCAACCTTGACGACAACAACCCCTGGGGCATCTGGATCGGCTTCGACCTGATGTGCGGCGTTGCTCTGGCCGCCGGCGGCTATACCTGCTCCTCTGCCTGCTACCTGCTGGGCTTCAAGCGTTATCACAGCGCCGTGCGCCCGGCTATCACTACGGCCTTCCTCGGCTACCTCTTCGTCGTCATCGCCCTGCTGTACGACGTAGGCCAGCCCTGGCGTCTGCCTTATCCGCTCACTGTGTCCTTCGGCACTACTTCCATCCTGTTCGAAGTGGGCCTGTGCGTGGGCATCTACCTCTCCGTGCTCTTCATCGAATGGTCCCCCGTGGCCATGGAATGGCTCATGAGCATCCGGCAGAGCGAAGGCGAGAACGCCGTGCACCCCAAGGTGTACAAGGCCCTCGTGTGGCTGCGCCCCTATCTGCGCCGCATCCGCAAGATCGTGCTGTGGATGACCATCCCGCTCACCGTGATGGGTGTCATCCTCTCCACCATGCATCAGTCTTCGCTGGGCTCCCTGTTCCTCATCGCCCCCAGCAAGCTGCATCCTCTGTGGTATTCCGCCTTCCTGCCTGTGTTCTTCTTCGTGTCCTCCATGGCCGCCGGCCTTTCCATGGTCATCTTCGAAGGCACTCTGGCCCACAAGGCGCTGCATCATAAGATGGACGAAACTCACCTTGCCGAATCCGAAGGCGTGGTGCTCGGCCTCGGCCGCGCCTGCTCCGTCATCCTCGCCGGCTACTTCATGATGAAGATCATGGACATAGGCATGGATCACGACTGGCACTGGCTGTTCACCGGCTACGGCGCATGGTTCTGCCTTGAACTCTTCGGCTTCGTGGCCCTGCCCTGCATGCTCTACGCCATGGGTGCGCGTGAAAGGAATACCTGCTACATGCGCTGGGCCGCCGCCCTTACCGTTGGCGGCATCATCATGAACCGCTTCAACGTGTCCATGGTGGCGTTCAACTGGCAGCTCCCCGCAGCCGACCGCTATTTCCCCAGCTTCCTCGAAGTGATGCTCTCCGTGTTCATCGTCACCTGCATCGTCACGGCCTACCGTTTCATCGCCGCCAAGATGCCCATGCTCTATGAACTCAAGGAATTCAAGTCGCATCATTGATGCTTTGACGGAGAATAACGATGTTCTATACGCTCTATGATTTCATGGTCTATACGAAGAGCCTTACCTACATCCTCATGGGAGTGACTCTGGTACTTTTCGTATGCTTCTACCGTTTCCTTACCGCTCGCGATGAAAGAAGCGGACGACCGGACAACTGGAAAGAACTGAAGTTCTGATTCTCGCGCCTGCCGGGGATTCCCCGGCGGGCCTCCCAAGGAGTATTCAATGATAGAATTGCTTTCCGGGACTCTGTTCAAGATATCCCTTCTGATTTTCACCGTCGGCCTTATCTATCGCCTTGTACAGTATGTGCGCGGCCTCGACTGGCGCCTTGAGCGCGTGGCCTATGCCTATGCCGGCCAGTCTGGCGTTCTTGGTGCGCTGTGGTCCATCTTCAAATGGCTGGTTCCCTTCGGCACCTACGGCTGGCGCAAGCAGGGCTTCGCGGCCATCGCATTCTTCCTGTTCCATATCGGCGTCGTTCTCTGCCCCCTGTTCCTCGCCGGCCATACGGTCTTCATGGAAGATGCCCTCGGCATCTCCTTCCCTGCCCTGCCAGTGGCCGCTGGCGATGTATTCGCCATTCTTGGCTTCGGCGGCGGCATCCTGCTCCTGCTGCGCCGCATCGCTCTGCCGCAGGTACGCTTCCTTACGGATAGAAAAGACATCGCTATTCTTGCGCTCTGCCTCATCACGCTTGCAACCGGACTGATCGCCCGCTTTGACCTGTTCGCATATGACTTTATGTTGGGGCTGCATATGCTTTCCGGCGAAGCCATTCTCGTGCTCGCTCCGTTCACCAAGCTTTCTCACATGGCTCTGTTCTTTGCCTCCCGCGCACAGCTTGGCATTGACTACGCCGTGAAGAGAGGCGGCGCATCCCGCGGACCGGCCTTCCCCTGGTAAAAGGGAAGATACGGCGCGTATGGAGGACGGGCGATCCGTCCTCCCTTCCAAACGATTTCCCCCATTGTGGATGGAGTAAGATATGCCTGAAGGTATTCTCTGCAACAGAAAGCCCATCAATACGGAAGAAGATCTCAAGAGACTCCTTGCCGACAAGGGCGGCAAGCAATACTACGAAGAGATGAAGAACCTCGATGTCGATGTTCGAGCTCTTCAGGACACTCTGGAAAAGACCTGCAAGTCCCGCACTCGCACTTGGCTTGAAATATGCGCCCACTGTTCTCTGTGCGCCGATTCCTGCTACCTGTATCAGGCCAATAACCGCGACCCCAAGCAGATTCCCTCGTATAAGATCCAGTCTACTCTCGGTGAGCTCATCAAGCGCAACGGCAGGGTGGACACCGAGTTCATGATGCACTGCATGGACGTTGCCTGGTCGCAGTGCACCTGCTGCAACCGATGCGGCAACTACTGCCCCCACGGCATCGACGTCGGCGTCATGATGAGCTACCTGCGCGGCGTTCTTTACTCTCAGGGTTTCTGCCCCTGGGAAATGAAGATCGGTGCGGGCATGCATCGCGTGTACGGAGCCCAGATGGACGTGACCACCGAAGACTGGGTGGAAACCTGCGAATGGATGGCCGAAGAAGGTCAGGAGCAGATTCCCAGCCTCGAGATCCCCATCGACAAGGAAGACTGCGACATCATGTATGTGCTGAACGCACGCGAACCCAAGATCTATCCCGACGATGTACAGGCCGCCGCCATGCTTTTCCACATTGCTGGCGAAAGCTGGACTGTGCCCTCCGAAGGCTGGGAGAACACCTCCCTCGCCATGTTCGCCGGCGACTGGGAAGCCTGCAAGATGAACGTGCAGCGCATGTACGACGCCATCGAACGTCTGCGCCCCAAGTGCGTGGTCGAAACCGAATGTGGCCATGCTCACCGTGCTTCCGCTGTTGAAGGTCCGTATTGGGCTGGCAGGGAAGACGGCAAGGCTCCCGTGCCTTACATGCATTATGTGGAATGGCTTGCCAATGCCATCCGCGACGGCAAGATCAAGATTGACCCGAACAAGAAGATCAAGGAACCCTGCACGCTTCAGGATTCCTGCAACTATATCCGCAACCACGGCCTTGAAAAGCACACCCGCTACATCATGTCGCAGATAGCCGAAGACTTCCGCGAGATGGATGAACATGGCGCCCACAACTACTGCTGCGGCGGTGGCGGCGGCTTCAATGGCATAGGCAAGTATCGCGAAGAACGCGACAAGGGCCTGTTCATGAAGCTTCAGCAGATACGTGCTACTGGGGCCACTCTGGTCATTTCCCCCTGCCACAACTGCTGGGACGCCATTCGCGACACTATGGAAGTGTATGAAGTGCACGATATCAAATGGTCCTTCCTTAAGCCGCTGATCCTTGATATGTGCATCATACCTGATCATCTGAAACCTCAGGAAGAAGAGGAAGAATAAAATAGAAAGGTGCAGGCTGTTTTTCAATATCGGCCTGCACCTTATTTTACAGTGTTCTTGATTATCTTGTTATAAAAATACTCGGTTCGGAGAAAAAATGGCTCGTAGAAGAATAATAGTCCCTTCTGAAATTCCAGGCGGGCTCGATGCTGTGCCGTGCGAACACTTCGGCCAGTGTGCAGTGTTCACTATCGTTACCTTGGAGGACAATACTATTTCTTCTGTTGAAGCCATTGATAATGTACAAGCCGGTTGCCGCAACTGCTTCAATACCATTTCCTTCCTCAGGGAAAAAGGAATGAGTGACCTTCTGGTACGGAAAATTGGCATTTTCCCGTTGCGGATACTTGATAGCATCGGCATCCCTATTCATTATATTGGCAGAGAAGGAACAGTAGGGGCCGCAGTCAGGTCGTTCCTCCAAGGTCAGCTCAAAGACTTCGATATCAACGATACGTGTTCTGGAGAATGTGAACACTGAAAAATAGAATGCGGAAAGTTTTCCCCTGTGCGCCAGATATTTGGCAGGATGAAAAAATACGCCGTTCCGCAGCAGTGAGAAAGAAATCTCCCCACATTCCACGATTTGTCACTTGCATAAAAGAACGTTTGGAGATTTCAAAGAGATATTTTCGCAGATTTCGGCATCGGATATATAAGACAGCAAAAGCGGTCGACGCGGAAGATACGCGACGCGGGGAAGCTATGTTGTCTCTTTATGATGTGGAAAACAAGGGAACTTAGGACTGATCCCATTCCGATGTCGAAATTCCCGCCGCCGATCTCAGTGACAGATGGCGGCGGGAAGCCTTTTGTTTATTTTCATCCTTTCTGTGGAGTGCTATGGATACCACGACTCAGGAAATCATCAAACAGCTTCAAAAGCAGCTGATGGATATCACCATTAAGCTGCAAGCCGTTTGTACCAATCTGAATAAACTGGCAAGTGAAGATGAAGAAGAATCGTACAGACAGTTTCTGGCGATGCAGAAAAACAACAAAAGCTCGATCAAGGCAGACGCTATCGTATGCCTTGAATGCGGAAGAGTGTGCCGGATGCTCACACGCAGGCATCTTGCCACCCACAATCTTAATCCTGACACCTATCGCCTGAAATGGGGCATCAGGCCCAATGCTCCGCTTATGTGCAACGACTTGATACAGTCTCGCAAGAAAAAGATGCACGACTTGCGACTGTGGGAACGGAGCAGACAAGCCAGAAAGAAAACAGACTGATGCCACGCCCAGCGAACCATTTTTCCATAAAACAAGAGCGGCTTTCTTCATAGAGAGCCGCTCTTGTTTTATGGAAAGCTTACGGAAGCAGGTGGCGCGGGAGTGTAAGCCTGGCTCTCATTCCGCCTTCCTTAAGGTTGCACAACTGTATCGAGCCTCCATCAAGGCGGGCCGCATTCTGAGCGATGCTCAGCCCCAGTCCAAGCCCGCCGGATTTCTTGTTTCGTGAGCTTTCAAGGCGGAAAAAGGGTTGCATGACTCTATCCATGCAGCAGTCAGGGATACCTGGACCATTGTCCACCACATCGACGAATGCCTGAGATTCTGAAGCCGATACCGTGACTATCACCTCGTCCTTGCCGTAGGCGACGGCATTCGAGATCAGATTGCGCAGGGTGATCTCTATCCCGCTGGGGCGAGCTTTCACACAAATGCGCTCCAATCCGTCCGCGCAGCCGGCACACACTACCTGCGGCGAGCGCTGCCCTATTTCTTCAACGAGATTTTCTATGAAGGAAGCAAGGTCGATGAGGCGAGGCTCCTCTGCGCTGAGTCCGCTTTTCGTGAGAGTCATGCTTTTTTCGAGCATGGACGAGATCTCGCGCACGCCGGCCTGTATTTTTTCGCGCAGGATCTCGTCATCGACCAGTTCAGAGCTCATCTGGATGCGTGTCAGCGGCGTGCGTATGTCGTGCGCAAACACGGTGAACATATCATCTCTCTCATGGAGCAGATTCTGTATCTGCTTGCGCATGGAGTTGAAAGCCTGTGCTGCATGGCGTACTTCGGCAGGGCCGACTTCAGGGACCTTTTTCTGCTGGCGGTCGGGATTGCGCCCGAAGTTAAACGAAAGCATGGTGATCTCGTCTATGCGAGTCACGGTTCTGTTGACTATGGCAAGGGCCGCAGTCATGACCAAGGAGCAGAAAATAAGAGTCGATACCGCAACCCACAGTTCTTCGTGCGGAATGTCGATGAGCCAGAACGTGAGCGGAATGCTCAAATGCAGCACGATGGCGGCGCAAAACAGCAGAACAAGCTGCGTCCGCAGGCTTTTTCCCTCAGGAAACCTATTCACAGCCTTCCTCTTTCACCGGCATTTTCCACATATACCCCTCATTCCGGAATGCCTGGATATAGGTGGAGTTCTTAGAATCCTCTCCAAGCTTCACACGCAGACGGCGTATGCGCACACTGATATTCTGCAGGTCGGTGCTGCTGGCCTCTACATGATCGATCAGCTCTTCACGGCTAAGTATCTTGTTGGGATGACTGAGAAAGTAGGAGAGCAGGCGGTAATCGCCCGGCGTGAGCATGACAACTAAGCCCTTATCATTGGTAAGCTGCCGGCTCTTGCGATCCAACGTCCACTCGCCAAAACTAATCTTGCCTGCAGATTTGATCTTGCTGGGGGCTGCAGAAGTCGAACGGCGCAATACGGCATGGATGCGAGCGATGAGCTCCGCAGTAAAGAAGGGCTTGGAAAGATAGTCATCCGCTCCTGCATGCAGCCCCGCCACACGGTCGGTAGGATCGCCCAGCGCAGAGACCATGATGATGGGTATGCTCGCATATGGGCTGCCTTCTTTCCGCAGCTCACGACAGAGGGAAAGGCCATCAACTCCTGGCAGGAGAACATCCAGGAGAATGGCATCAACAGGCGCTGCTTCCAGCGAGGCAAACATGCCTTGTGCATCTGCAACAGGGATAGGAACAAATCCATGAGAAAGACGTTCGACCAGCGAACCTCTCAGTTCCGCATCATCTTCAACAATTAAAAGCCTGGGCTGTTCCCGCATTGAAAGCCTCGTTATCCACCGCATTTCCCTTCGAAGCAACTTTATGCCGTTTCAGAAGTGCAAGGCAGTAAAAATAAGTATGCCTGATGTCAAGATTATGACAAAATCATAACAAGACACGCTAAACATACTCTGGAAGTTTAATTTTAGCAAGAGATTGTATATATTGATAAAAATTTAGAGAAATAAATTATCCAGCCAGTTGAACATAAGTTTTTACAATAGTTTGTGAAAAATTTAATTTTTTCAGCCCCGCCAAACTTATGGATTTTTCTATAAACTTGTCTCTTCCTCAAAGGAAAGAGCAAGAAAAAAGAAAGGCATGCCACGGACGTGATATGCCTGCAGGGCAACCACTCCTACCAAAGAAGGAGAGCCTTGTGAAAGGGCTCGTGCTCGGTCTGCAGGAGCAGGCAATAGTAAACCGTGCGTTGTGGAAGTGCGCAGGACGGGAAAGGATCGCTGTCCGCATCGCGGCGGGACGGAGCTTCGGATCAAGGATTCGTTCTGGCATGCGATCAAGAGATATCGCGCGGCCGTCAATCCCGTACGACTGCATATCTGATGCCACAAGTTTCGCTGTGAGCATTGCGGACGCTATTTCAACACACGCCTTCCGAGCGTCAGGCCATGGAGCCGTGCGACGGAACTCTTGAAAAAGCGAGTTCCTTAAATACAAGGGAACCCTAGCTGGCGCATATACGGTCTGCGGTTGGCATTTCTGTTACTTGCGACCCGTGAACGGGTTGCCAGGGAACGGAAGAGCTAACTGCTCTCCCCTTTTATCCTCTTCTAACTGGTGTCGGATGTTTTCGGCTATCTTAGCCTTATTCCTCCCAACTGTATCGACATAATACCTCGCCCCCAGAACATACGATTGCGATATTTGAACTTCAAATCGCCGAACTGGTCATAAATCATCAAACTGCTCTTACCTTTCAAGTATCCGACGAAGCTGAACACGCTCATCTTAGGGGACATCTCGACCAGCATATGGATATGGTCGGGGCGGCACTTAGCTTCAAGTAGCTTCACGCCTTTCCATTCGCAGAGCTTTCGCAATATTTCTCCTATAGCTCTTTTCTTCTCGCCATAGAAAACCTGTCTGCGATATTT
>JAFQPD010000092.1 GCA_017411945.1 Mailhella sp. | reverse complement strand
GGTGCCGGGCATGATGTCGTCGGCCTTGGCGCCGCTGGCGTCGAAGAGCTTGCGGACGAGGGAGTAGCCGTTGGAATGCACGCCGGAAGAGCCGAGGCCGATGATGACGTCGCCCACGCTGATGGTGGAGCCGTCAACGATCTTGGGGCTGTCCACGATGCCCACGCAGAAGCCGGCGAGGTCGTATTCGCCGTCGGCGTACATGGAGGGCATTTCAGCGGTCTCGCCGCCGAGCAGGGTGCAGCCGGACTGGCGGCAGCCTTCGCACACGCCGGAGACAACGTCGGCCGTCTTGGAGACGTCGAGCTTGCCGCAGGCGAAATAGTCGAGGAAGAAGAGGGGCTTGGCGCCGAGCACGAGGCAGTCGTTCACGCTCATGGCAACGAGGTCGATGCCCACGGTGTCGTGCTTATCGAACTGGAAGGCGAGCTTGAGCTTGGTGCCCACGCCGTCGGTGCCGGAGACGAGCACAGGAGACTGCATGCCGGAGATGTCCGGGCGGAAGAGGCCGCCGAAGCCGCCGATATCGGAAATGACGCCATGCGTATGAGTGCTGGCGACCATGGACTTGATGCGCTGGACCAGCTCATTGCCGGCATTGATGTCCACACCGGCAGCGGTGTAGGCGTCGGAACGGGAAGAACTCATTATGGTATCTCCTATGTGGTGAGTTGCTCTTTGTTAATAGTCCCTTCTTGGAGTTTTGCCAAGTGCAAATTGGCGTATGCCGCCGGCGCAGGAGGAGAATGTGCGCATGGGGGAACAAAAAACTTGCATTTCGCGCCGGAGGATTTAGAACTTTCCCTGTCGCCCCGTGTGCGGGCGCGCCCTATCCTTCCGGAGGCAGAGCCATGAGCAAAGACCCGAACAATCCCTTTTCCCAGCTGAACGCGCGCGATTTCCCCTCCCGCAACCAGCGCGGCAATCAGCCCGCGTCCCGCGCCAAGGCGCCGGGCGGCAAGACAGTTGTGAAGGACAAGGCCGCCGCCAAGGCTGAAGCTGAAGCCGAGCTGGATGCCGACGCCGAGATGTTCATGAACGCGCTCGGAGGCGGCTTCCGTTCCCTGCCTCCCAAGGAGAACGCCCCTGCCAAGGCTCCGGCGAAGAAGAAGGCTCAGCCTGCCGCCAAGAGCGGAGCAGGGCAGTCCGCCCCTGCGGCGCGCGTTCCCGAGCCTGCGCCGTTCACGCTCGAGTCCGACGCGGCGGCCTCCGATGCCGGCAACCCTTTCGCCCGCGCCCTGAAGAGCGAGAGCGTGAAGCGCATGGTGCAGAAAAGATCCGCCCCCGCCGTTCCTGCGGAACAGCCCGCCGAAGCCCCTGCGGAGGAAGATGACGCCCCCGCCACGCTGGCCGCCATGGCCCGCGCCGCCTCGCGCATCGGCCGCCGCGACGATGCCGCCATGCTTTCCGAAGCCGCAGGCGCGCCTTCCGACGAAGACGACAGCCGCGACTTCTTCTCCGCCATCAAGGGCACGACTCCGCTGGCCGGGAGCGGGCGCGACATACCCGTGGAGCCCGACGCCCCCTCAGTCCCGTACACCGATCCGCGCCATCCTCTCCAGGATTTCATGGACGGCAAGGTGGAGTTTTCCGTGGCCGCCACGGCGGAATATGCCGAAGGCCATGTGCTCGGCCTCGACCTCGGCATCGTGGCCCAGCTCCAGTCCCGCCAGTTCAGCCCCGAGGCGCATATAGACCTGCACGGCCTGAACAGCGACCAGGCCTTCTCCAACCTCGTGGCCTTCTTCCGCTCTTCCTACTACAAGGGCGTGCGCGTGGCTCTCGTTGTCACCGGGCGCGGCCTCAACTCCGCGAACGGCGTGTCCGTGCTCCGCGCCAAGGTGCAGGAATGGTTCACGCACGACCCGTTCAAGCGCGTGGTGCTGGCCTTCTGCACCGCCAAGCAGGAAGACGGCGGAGCGGGCGCGTTCTATGTGCTCCTGCGCAAATTCAAGAAGAGCGCGGGCAAGATACGCTGGGACGCGCAGCCGGCCGACCCGGATCTCTTCCTGTGACCTCCCAAGGCTCCGGGCCTATATTTCAAGCAAAACTTTAAGTTTGCCCGCGCCCTTTAATCTTGATGAAATAACGAGGGTCGGCTATAGTCATGCCGACAGGACGCGGCGCGTCCTCTGCCCTGCACTCGAACACCCGCTGATGGGGAGGAAATATGGAACTCAAACAGGCTCCCGATAAGAATCTGGCCTTCGAACTTCTCCGTGTTACCGAATCTGCCGCTCTCGCCGCCGCCCGCTGGCTGGGCAAGGGCGCAAAGGAAGACGGCGACGGCGCCGCTGTGGACGCCATGCGCCAGAGCTTCAACTCCATCAGTGTGAAGGGCCGCATCGTCATCGGCGAAGGCGCCAAGGACGAAGCCCCCATGCTCTACAACGGCGAACTCGTCGGCGACGGCTCCGGCCCTGAGATCGACATCGCCGTGGACCCTGTGGAAGGCACCAACCTCCTCGCCCTCGGCCGCCCCAACTCCATCGCCGTCATCGGCGCATGCAAGGCCGGCGGCATGTACGATCCCGGCTCCAGCTACTACATGAAGAAGCTCGTGGTCGGCCCCGCCGCCCGCGACGCGGTGGATATCGACGCTCCCGTTGAAGACAACCTCAGGGCCGTGGCCCGCGCCCTCGGCAAGGACGTGAACGACATCACCGTCTTCGTCCTCGACAAGCCCCGCCACAAGCAGCTCATAGCCGACATCCGCAAGGCCGGCGCCCGCATCACCCTGCACACCGACGGCGACGTGGCCGGCTCCCTCATGGTCGTCGACCCCAATGTGGACGTGGACGTCATGATGGGCACCGGCGGCACCCCCGAAGGCGTCATCTCCGCCTGCGCCATCAAGGGCCTCGGCGGCCAGATCTTCGGCCGCTTCGACCCGCAGTCCCAGGCCGAGCGCGACATCATGATCAAGGAAGGCACCAACCTCGACGAGGTCCTCTCCGTGGAGAGCCTCATCCGTGCCGACGACGCCTTCTTCGCCGCTACGGGCATCTCCGGCGGCACTTTCCTCGGCGGCGTGTCCTACACCGGCGCCGGCGCCGTGACCCATTCGCTCATGATCCGTGCCAAGACCGGCACCTTCCGCTACCTGGAAGCTCATCATAATCTGGAAAGGCTGATGAAGTTCAGCTCCGTCCGCTACGACTAGTCTGACGCGGGCCGCCCCGGGACTCGCGGGCGGCCTTATCATGTACCCACCCATAATCCATCGAGGAGTATGGAATGAGCAATATGCAGACAGCCATCCTGTTCCCCGGCCAGGGGGCGCAGGCTACCGGCATGGGACGCCGCCTCGCCGAGGCTTCGTCCGACATCATGGAACTCTGGAAGAAGGCCGAGGCCGTCAGCGGCCTGCCTCTCCGCGAAATATACTGGGAAAGCGACGACGCCTCCCTCATGGCCGAGACCCGAACCCTGCAGCCCGCCCTCACCGTGGTGAATTTCGCCCTGTTCCTGAGCTGTGCGGACCGCTTCACCCCCGTGGCCGCCGCCGGCCACAGCCTTGGCGAATTCGCGGCCCTCGCCGCCGCCAAGGTGCTCCCCTTCGACAAGGTTCTCGAGCTCGTCACCCTGCGCGGCCAGCTCATGGCCGATGCCGACCCCGACCATGAAGGCTCCATGATGGCCGTGCTCCGCCTGCCCCTTGACCTTCTGGAAGAGGCCGCCAAGCAGGCCGCCGAAGCCACCGGCAAGGTGGTGCGCGTGGCCAACAGGAACACGCCTGCCCAGTATGTCATCAGCGGCCACAAGCAGGCCCTCGAGATGGTGTACGAAGGGCTCAAGGAAAACTCCGTGCGCGGCAAGTTCTTCCCGCTGGCCGTTTCCGGAGCCTTCCATACTCCCATGATGTCCGAAGCCAATGCCGAGTTCGTCAAGCTGCTCGACAGGCAGGACTGGCAGGCCGCCATCTTCCCCATCTATTCCAACGTGAGCGGCGAGCCCCTCGTCGAGGCCAACCTCATCCGCAACGCCATGCGCAAGCAGATGACCTCCGCCGTGCAGTGGGTGGACACCGTTGGCAATATGTGGAAGAACGGCGTGCGCCGCTGGATAGAATTCGGCCCTCAGGGCGTGACCAGCCGCATGGTGCGCCCCATCCTTTCCGCCATCGACGTGGACGACAACGACTACAGCACCCTCCACATCGCCAACTTCGACTCCGTCAAGGCTTTTGAAGGTTAATCAGCAATGCGCGATATCATACTCATCGAGAAGGCCCTGCGCGGCATAGTTGCCGAGAACGGCTGGGAATGGCCCGAAAAGGCCGTTCTCGAAACTCCCAAGGACGTGAAGCACGGCGACCTCGCCACCAACCTCGCCATGGTGCTCTCCAAGCAGGCCAAGGCCGCTCCCCGCGCCGTGGCCGAAAAGCTCATGGCAGCCGTGTGCGAGAAGTTCCCCTGCCTCGTCACCGCCGAAATAGCCGGCCCCGGCTTCATCAACTTCACCTTCGCCCCCTCCTTCTGGCAGGAAGTGGTGATGGACGTGGAAGAGCAGGGCAGGGCCTTCGGCTCTTCCAGAAGCGGCGACGGCCGCCGCATCAACGTGGAATACGTTTCCGCCAACCCCACCGGCCCCCTGCACATCGGCCATGGCCGCGGCGCCGCCGTGGGCGACTCCCTCACCCGCCTGCTTCGCTTCGCCGGCTACGACGTCTCCACCGAATATTATATTAATGATGCGGGCCGCCAGATGCGCCTGCTCGGCGATTCCGTGTACCTTCGCATGCGCGAGGTCTGCGGCCTGCCCGTGCAGTTCCCTGAAGATCCCAAGGGCTGGTATCGCGGCGACTACATCATCGACATCGCCAAGGAGATGCTCGAGAAGGACCCGAAGGTCATCGAGCTTCCTGAAGACGAAGCCAAGAACGTCTGCTACGAGTACGCCTGCGCCCAGATCCTCGCCGGCATCAAGGAAGACCTGAACGAGTTCCGCGTGGAGCATCAGGTCTGGTTCTCCGAAAAGAGCCTCGTGGACGGCGGCAAGGTGGAGGAAGCCTTCGACAAGCTGCGCGGCATGGGCCTCGTCTACGACAAGGACGACGCCGTCTGGCTTGCCACCGAACAGTTCGGCGACGACAAGGACCGCGTGCTCCGCAAGGGCGACGGCTACCTCACCTACTTCGCTTCCGACATCGCCTACCATGTGAACAAGTTCGAGCGCGGCTTCGACGAGAGCATCGACATCTGGGGCGCCGACCATCACGGCTATGTGCCCCGCATGCGCGCCGCCATCCAGTGCATGGGCCGCGATCCGCAGAACGACTTCCATGTGGTGCTCATCCAGATGGTGAACCTCATGCGCGGCGGCGAGCCCGTGGCCATGTCCACCCGCGCCGGCGAATTCGTGACCCTGCGCGAAGTGCTGGACGACGTCGGCGCCGATGCCGCCCGCTACATGTTCCTTTCCCGCAAGAGCGACACCCCCCTCGACTTCGACCTCGAGCTGGTGAAGCAGCGCAGCATGGACAACCCCGTGTACTATGTGCAGTACGCCCATGCCCGCGTGGCCGCCCTCCTGCGCCGCGCCGCAGACCGCGGCGTGGAACTGCCCGCCAAGTGCACGGCCGGCATGCTCGCCTGCCTGACCTCCGCCGACGACCTCGCCCTCCTGCGCGAAGCCGACCGCTTCCGCAACGTGGTGGAAGACTCCGCCCGCGCCCGTGCGGCCCACCCCGTGAGCTTCTACCTCAACGAGCTGGCCAGCCGCCTGCACAGCTACTATGCCAACAACCCCGTGCTCAGCGGCGACGACGAGTCCGTCATGAAGGCCCGCCTTGCTCTCCTGCGTGCGGTGAGCGTGGTCATCGCCAACGGCCTCGCCCTGCTCGGCGTGAGCGCACCGGAATCCATGTAGCATGCCCGGCGCCTTTTACCGCAATACCTCTTCCAGCGCGAAGAAGAACAGCGAACGAGAACGGCGGCAGAATTCTTCCGAAGGCTTCGACGAGGCTTTCGAAACTTCTGCCGGCGTTCCCGTTTCTGAAGTCGCATCCGGAAAACGGGGCAGGGCGGATCAGGCGGAAGGCGAGTGTCGCGGTGAGCGCAGCCTGCTCGCATGGAGCGTCACGGTCACGCCGTCCGCGCTGGTGACCATGTGCGTTCTGGGCGTGGCACTTCTGGGCTTCACCTTCCTTTCGGGCGTCATCGTGGGGCGCGGCACCATGCCGCTCCCTCAGGTCCTGGAGCTTGAGACCCTTGCTCTGGAAAAGAAAGACGCTCTGGCTGAGGCCGAAGAGAAGATCCTCACGGAAGAGGAGCTTCGCTTCATGACCAGCCTCAAGGCCCGCGAGGCCGAGGGAGTGCTTTCCGCCGCCGCTGCCGACAAGGCCGCGAAGAAGGCCGAACGCCTGGAAAAGGCCCGCGCCGCCGAGAAGAGGGCCTTGCCCAAGAAGGAAAGGAAGGAAGCTCCGAAGCCGGGCGGGCCCGAAGCTTCTGCCACCCGCTTCGACTACGAGGTGCGCGTGGCCACCTTCTTCGACCCCGAAGGCGCGCGCCGCCTTGGCGAACGCCTCCGCAAGGCAGGGATGAAGACCAGGTACACGCAGTCCGCCCGCGGCGACAGGAAGCTGCACTATGTGGCCGTGCTCCTGCGCGGCACGGTGGAAGATCATCAGGCCCTGCGCGCGCGCCTTGCCGGCATGGGCCTGCGCGACTCCATGGTCATCTCCAAGGTGGCCGTGGCGGAAAAGCCCTCCAAGGCGGTGAAGAAGCGCTAGCGGAGGAGGGGAATCGCATCCGTATCTAACGCAATGCTTGACAAATGTGCCCCCCCTCGGTATTTTGTCATGTTTCCAGAGGTAATGTATGGATCTTAACCACATCGCACTGAACGAGATACCCCCGCAGGGAGCAACCTACAAGGTCACTGATGAGGCCGTGTGGGTGCGCCGTCTTGGCGAATTTGGTGTGTCTTGCCGCATAGTTGAGCCTGTGGAGGCCGAGGTTCTCGTGCTCCCGCAGGAAGACGGCTGTCTGCTTCGCGGCGTCATCAAAGGCGTGGTGTCCATGCCGTGCAACCGCTGCATGGAAGAAACCCTTGTGGTGCTGAACCAGAGCTTCGACGAATTCGAGGACTATCCTCGAGCCGGCGAAACCGAACCGGAAGGGAAAGAGCCTACTGAAATTCTGGATGAATGCGTGGTGACCATGGAAGGCGGTGCGCCTTTCCTGGACCTCGCCGCGCTCCTGTGGGAGGAATTCTCGCTGGCCCTGCCCGTGAAGCCTCTCTGCAAGCCGGACTGCAAGGGCCTGTGCCCCGAGTGCGGCAAAAATCTTAATGAAGGTGCCTGCGGCTGCGTCCTCGATGAAGGGGATCCCCGTCTGGCTGCTCTGCGTCAACTGAAAGTGAAACGACAGGGCTAAAGAGCCCCGTTTCCGCATAAGGAGAAAAACCATGGCCGTTCAGCAGAACAAGAAGTCCCACTCCAAGAAGGGTATGCGTCGTTCCCATGACCGTGTGGCTAAGCCCACCGTCATCTACTGCTCCTGCGGTGCTCCCACCAAGCCCCATTCCGTCTG
>JAFQPD010000091.1 GCA_017411945.1 Mailhella sp. | reverse complement strand
GTGGTAAGGCATAGGTCTGCAAAACCTTGATCTCCGGTTCAAATCCGGATGTCGCCTCCATGCGGGAGTAACTCAGTGGTAGAGTGCAACCTTGCCAAGGTTGAAGTCGCGGGTTCAAATCCCGTCTCCCGCTCCACGAAATCAAAGCCTTACGCAAGTAAGGCTTTTTTTGTACGCGGGCATAACTCAACGGTAGAGTGTCAGCTTCCCAAGCTGAAGGTTACGGGTTCGAATCCCGCTGCCCGCTCCAGAGCTTTCAAAGGGCTGTAAGCGATAAGCTTACAGCCCTTTTCTTTTTTCCAACCCTATTTCCGACCTCCAGAGTAAACATTCATGCCCCTCTAGCCAAAACTCTGGATTACTCGAAAAACGGGCGGCTCGAGCCGGCCTGTAAAGAAATGTTATCACCTCGCATCTAAAGGCGTCGGCTTGAATTTATAAAGCCGGCATCCTTCCTCTATCTAAGAGACATGTTCCTGTTCTTTTGCCATACAGCGGCACCTTTTCGACTGTGGACAGGAACTTGAACAACTCCGTTCTATCAAAAAGGTGCCTTTCATGCATAATGCTGTTGTCGCCCCGCCTAACAGGTGCTTATTTTCTTCGGTTGCAAGCCCTCTTCCCTGCCTGAAGGCGTCAACCAAGAAAAGGAGACCTATACCAGAAGCCCCTTCTTCAATTTAAACTCGCAGTAGAAGGTTATGCTGCATTGCCCCGTTGCGGATAAAATCCTGCTCACTGTGCATATACAGCTGCCGAGGCATCTGCCTCTTCTCTCGGGACCTTCAAAACTTGTGACAACTCCTTTATCAAGTACTTGCTAGTCTATGTCATTGGGGATATGGTGATAAAAATCACAAGACTTAAAAATTTTAAGTACTTGTACTATTTTCTTTAGAAACTCTTCTAAGTTTTTATTACACGTTACCTGCAGAAGAAAGGGAGTCTTTTATGAAGACTATTTTAAGCAGTCTAGACGGAATGCACCAGAAAGTTATCGATGCCCTCCATGAGGGTATATTATTCTGCGATCGAAAAGGAATCATCAGAATTATCAATAAATGCTATGCTAATCTGCTGGGTGGAGACGTTCTTTCATTTCTTGGAAAACCTATAGAAGATGTAAATCCACCAACGCGCGCCTACATAGTGATGGAAAACGGCAAGGAAGAAACTGCCGATCTTTGCACGCTTCCCCTGTTTGGCAATGAGTATAAATTTGTCGTAAACAGGATTCCGGTCAAGGATGGAGATGCCGTAGTCGGCATGATCTCTCACATCCTTTTCACCGATCCTTCTGATATCGACAGCTTGAATAGTAAGATTTCGAGTCTTTACAAAAAAATGCATGAATATGAAGTTCAGCATGAAAATAATCAATCTTTCAGCGAACTCATAGGAAATAGCCCTAAAATGCTAGAGGTGAAGGCTCTTATCAAGCGCTATGCTCATGAGCCACACCCAGTTCTCGTACAGGGCAAGACCGGAACCGGCAAAGAACTCGTCGCCCGTGCCCTGCATAACATGGGAGATCGCAAGAAAAAGCCTTTTGTCAGTATTAACTGTGCAGCCATCCCCGAGCATCTCCTTGAAGCTGAACTTTTCGGTTATGCAGCCGGTGCATTTTCTGGAGCGCAGCGTCAGGGCAAGCAAGGTCTCATTGAACTCGCTAATGGAGGCACACTTTTTCTCGATGAAATAGGTGATATGCCCTTAGTCGCCCAAGTAAAACTTCTGCGAGTTCTGGAGGAAAAAAAGCTGACGAGGGTGGGCGCCGTCAAAGAAGTGCAGGTGGACTTTCGACTCATCACGGCAACGAACAAAAATCTTGAAAAAATGATCGAGGAGAATCTTTTCCGGGAAGATCTGTTTTACCGTATCAATGCACTCTCCATTATCCTGCCCCCATTGTCGGAGCGAGGCGATGACATTATTGATATTTCCCGCCATATCCTCACCAAGATAAATTTTCATGGAGACATAACAACTGAGGCCCTCGAAGCCCTGCTCCGCTACGACTGGCCCGGCAATGTTCGCCAGCTTTTCAATTCCCTCGCTTTCGCCGCCCTGCACTGCACCAACAAGCAGATCGGAGCTAAGGATCTTCCTGCGCATATTACCGGCGATCTTCCTTCTAAAGAAAAAACTCAATGCCGCACACGCTTGAACGATTTTATTCAGCAGGAAGAGCGACAGTTCCTCATCAATGAGGTGCGAAAGCATTCTGGCAACATCTCTGCCGTTGCGAGAAGTCTTGGTATCAGTCGTGTGACGCTTTATAGCAAACTAAAAAAATACAAGATTACAACCAGCTGATCACGGTCTACTGCAAATAGCGTGTAGCATGACGGCCCGGTCGAGAGTGCATAAAGCATTTTCGACCGGGCCGTCATAAATTAGACAAACAGAACACTATGATAGGAGAATTTCACCTACATAAGCCCAAACAGCCTTGGAAGACTAAGGGAGATCGCAGGAATGAAGGCCACCAGAAGAGTACAGACGATAAGCACCGCAATGTAGGGAAGTATCGCCACGACAACAGATTCCACTGGAAGATTGGCGATTTTTGCAGAGACGAACACGTTGACTCCTAAAGGCGGAGAGAGCAACGCCACTTCATTCGTAAGCACCAAGAATATGCCGAAGTGAACTGGATCAATGCCAAGCTGCACGATGACAGGCATCAAAACGGGAACCAGAATGATCAGAGTGGCCAAAGTCTCGAGGAACATGCCGAGGATGAGCAGCATTACGAGAATAAGAAGCATGATAACGTACTTGCTCTCAGAAATGGAGAGGAAGAGCGTAGCCAGCTTCAGCGGCACCTGTTCATAGGTCAGCAGCTTGCCGAAAAGAGTGGACGAACCAACGATGAGAAGGACCACGCCGCACAACATCGCGCCATCCAGAACAGACTCATAAATGCCGCGGAAGGTGAGAGCGCGATTGACGACACCGCCAACGAAGAAAGCCCAAACAACAGCTACGACGGAGGCTTCAACGGGCGTACAGACACCGGAATAAATCGAACCGAGCACGATGAAAGGCGTCAGCAGGGACATGCTGTTCTTCAAGCAGGTTTTGATGAAGTGCTTGGCGTTGAACTTTTCCTGCAGAGCATCGCCGCCGAAGCCATGCCGCCTTGCAATTACCCATGTGGTCATGGTCATGACAGCGGCCACCATGAAACCTGGCACGAAACCGGCTGTAAACAGGGCTGTAATCGAGACATTACCCATGATGCCGTAGATAATGAGAGGATTGCTCGGCGGAATAAGAATGCCGATAGTGCCTCCCGACGAGGATACGGCGGCCGCATACGACGGCGTATAGCCGTTACGAATCATGGAAGGGATGAGCAAAGTGCCCACTGCGGCCACAGTACCAGGACCAGAACCAGAAATAGCGGCGAAAAAGGTACAGGCGAAAATCGTAGTTATGCCGAGGCCGCCATGAATGCGACCTGTAAGCTGTTTTACCACATCGACGATCTGAGTCGTTATTCCACCCCGCTCCATAAGTGAACCTGCAACTACGAAGACAGGGATTGCCAGCAAAGCAAAAGAGTTCAAACCTTCGAACAGAGCCTCGTGCACTATAGCAAGGGGCAATCCGGCTGCAGACACCAGAGTGATGATCGTTGAGCCGATGAGAACCATGTAGATGGGTACGCCAACGATGAGAAGCGCCAGCATTGAACAGGAAAGAAGAGTTAAGACGTCCATCACAGCCCTCCTTCACCAGAGTACATGACCAGAGCGGACAGAGTGCCGTTCTTGAAGTGGTTTATATACGATTCAAGGCAACGCCAGCTGGAAAGGGCAAAGGTGAACGGTATGATCAGCTCTATATACGCCTTAACGACACCAAGCGTTGGAGCTATCTCAGGAAATTCTATATTCTCCACTATAGAGCCGAGGCATATGTAAATAATGAAAATATTGAAGCCTATAGTTATCACATCGGAAAGGATGCGAAAAAAAAGTCTGACCGGAATGGAAGCTTTAAGAAACTGTGCCGTGATTCGCACCTGACTGAGCCGTTTTGTTACAAGGCACATGGCCATATAAACAGTCCAGATGAAGCAGTAGCGGCTGAGCTCCTCCGTCCATGCTATGGAGTCGCCAGTGAGAGTTCTCATGGCAACCTGCAGCGTAAGACAAAATATCATGACGGAGCAGAAGAAAAAACACACGTATTCTTCAAAATTATTGTACAGATTGCGTAGCATGATAACCTCACAAAGAGGCTTGCCGGACCAGCATTATCTGCCAGCCCGGCAAGTTGAAGCGTTTTACTGACCCATAATCTTCAGAGCTCTGTCGAGGACTTCCTTGCCTCCGACTGCATCGTAGAACTTAGGCCATACGGAGCGGGCCTTTTCAATCCACACAGCCTCGTCTTCAAGATCGTTGACGAGCATGCCGTGGTCGATACATTCCTGCAGAGCCTTCTTATCCTGTGCTTCTGCATAGTCCCACATCCAGTGAGCAGCTTCCTGAGCAGCACGGTCGAAAAGCTGCTTGGTATCGGCATCAAGCTTACTATACCACTTTTCGCTCACGAGAATGGGGGCTACCCATACCATGTAATGAACATTGGAGATGTACTTCTGCACTTCCCAGAACTTGGTATCGCGGTTGAGGTCGTTGGGATTCTCCTGACCATCGATAACGCCCTGCTGCAGAGCATTGAAAGTTTCTATCCAGGCCAGAGGATGCGGCTCAACACCCCAAGAGCGGAATGTATCGAGCTGCAATGCCACGGGAGGAACTCGCCACTTCAGACCCTGCATGTCAGCAAGGGTCTTGATAGGACGCTTGGAGTTGGTCAGCACACGATAACCGCTCATGAGCCATGCGAGAGGACGAGTGTGGCTCTGCTTCACAACGGCACCAGCAAGCTCATCCATCATAGGCTTATCTGAGAAGAACGTGCGGGCCATTTCCTTCTTCGGGAAAAGGTACGGCATAATGACGAGGGTTGCTCGAGGAGCGAAGGGAGTCAGGTTGCCAGCGGCAAGGACACCAACCTGAATACTGTTGCTGCGAAGCTGCTTAACGGTACTCTGTTCGTCGCCGAGCACACCACCATAGAATTTTTCAAACTTGATCTTGCCTCCAGATTCCCGTTCAACGATCTCGGCAAGTTTATCAAGAGGCATAGCCTGAATAGTGCCAGGAGGCGTAGAGCAGGCCATGCGGACAGTCATGGGCTTGTAGTCGGCGGCGTAGGCCGGAGCACAAAGCATCATAGACGCGGCAAACAACAGAGCAGTACGCATAATGTTCATGTTTTCCTCCTTTCAGGTTAGTCGAAACTATACTCAGAAACCTGATCACGCATTATCCTAATCCGTGATCTTGTAGGCTCCAAGCTGACCAAGGGCTATACTGGCGGGGCTGATCACTTCGGAGTTTATCATAACATTGACACAAGCCACAGTATCGGCTGCGAAAGCGGCTTCGAGGGCGGGGCGGATGTCTTCAGGCTTATCGACAAAGAATCCCTTACCGCCTGCCGCCTCCACAAGCTTGTGATAAGGCACCTGTCCCAGCCAGGTGACAGAGTCGAGAGCGTGTCCGAGACGGAGCTGCTGGCTATGGCGGATCATGCCCCAGCTCTGGTCATTAGCAACAACGACAACAAACTTCAGTCCCTGCTGTATTGCAGTGGTAATTTCCATAAAGTTGAAACCAAAGGAGCCATCGCCAGTCACAAGAGCCACACGGCTGTCCGGATAAACGATCTTCGCCGCTATGGTGTCCGGCAGGCCGCCACCGATGCACCAAAACTGTCCATGGTCAAGAATACGATACGGGGAACGCACTGTGCGACCAACATGGACCCAGGTCAGCGTGTCGCCACCATCGGCCAGAACAACATCGTCATCGCGGTTCATAAACTGGTCAACTTCATAAACCAGACGCTGAGGATGGATGGGGATATCGTTACTGGTCATATTGGGCATCATGGCTTCGAGACAGCGGACCTTTTCGGCTCTCAGGACTTCAAGCCACGAGGCAAAGCGTTCACCGATCTTTCCCGAAAGACCGCGTTCATCAAGACGGCGCACGGCGTATTCAAGGAACGCTCTCACATCACTTACGATGGGATAAGAAATAGCCCTGTTGCGTCCCATTTCCTCGGGACAGATGTCGACTTGGACAAGGACGGCATCGCGGTTGTAGGCACCGCCGAAATAGTGGTTGAGAGAGATACGATTGCCAAGGATAATGGCAAGATCAGTTTCTTTGTAGGCCTTTTCAGCCGTAAGCGGACGGTGCGGTCCAGCAAGACCAAAGCTCAGAGGATGCAGGTCGGAAATCAGGCCACGTCCCATATTGCAAGTGAACACAGGAACACCAGCTCGTTCGGCAAAGTCCTTCAGAGCATCGCCAGCCTTGGCATAGCCGCCACCGCTGCCGACCACAACTATAGGACGTTCGGCCTTAAGCAGAAGGTCAAGGACCTTCTCTACGCCATCGATGTCCACTGGGGCGGAGGCGTTACTGGTCTTGAACCACCGGCACTGCCCATTCGGCATGGCCTTGCCCAGAATATCGCAGGGGAGCTCAAGGAATACGGGACCGGGGCGTCCTGTGCGAGCCTGGCGATAGGCCATTTCCACATATTCAGCTACGCGGTCAACCTGAGTACACACGTAGGCTTCTTTGACGATAGGCCGTGCGATATCGACCTGACGGGCATCCTGCAGGTCCATTTTGTCACGGCAGTCGATACCGGATGCTCCTGCAATGAGCAGCAGAGGCGTGCAGTTTGTAGCGGCCTGCTGAAGAGGAGAAATGCAGTTAGTGAAGCCAGGGCCGGCAGTAAGCATGACAACACCGGTCTTTCCGGTCATGCGAGCATAAGCATCGCCCATGAAGGTGGCAGCCTGTTCATGGCGGGTGGTTACTATACGAACTGGGCTTTTTTCAAGAATTTGATGAATATGATTGAGATGGCCACCAGTCAGAGTAAAGACGGTATCGACACCAAGATCAATCAGAGCACGAGCTGCGGCCTCGCCGCCATTAGCGCATTTGAACATAATAACCTCCTTGATAATCCTCGAGTGGATTTACTACGTTCTAATGCAAACTACGTGCCAAGTTATAACATATTTAATTACTTATATTTTAATTTCAACCTTACACTCAAGCCAAAACAATATGTAAAGTTTTGAGAACACATTGTACACCTTATTGTACACACTCAAAAATCTTTCAGCCAAGCGTGCATCCAGATGGGTTTAGATGCTCCTCGTAAAAATTGTTTTCAAAAAGTTCGAAATGGGAGCCTCCTCAGGATGCTCCTCTCTCCGAATCATACAATTACAAAATAGATAAACAGGTTTAGGAGCAGAGGTATGAAAAAAGAAGATCCTCTGAAGAACAACCTCAGGCATTTTGAATCAGGTGGAAGCAGGCACAAAAGTCGGCCATGTCTGCCGGCAGCACGGCCTACCCAATGCCACTTTCTGCAAATGGCAGGAGAAGTGCGACAGCATAAGGAACCATCTTGGGATTGGGGATAGTTGAATCAGAAGTATTGAGAAAATGGCCTGCTTCAGCTTTATCAAAGTCCCTATGAACAAAGCCATTCTCGTTTCAAAAATACGCAAAATCGCAGAAGCAAGGCAGGCGGGGTAAAATATTTGGAGTCGCGATCTCAACTAGGTCGTCTATGACGAGGGGCGGCAAAGACTTTCTTTTTCCTTCTGCTCTTCCGCTTGTGAACATCTGCCCTCATGCGCTTTGTTGACGCTTGAGCGTTTATGAACTAAAATGTAACAATTACTTAATATTAAAATCATCGCTCTGTTCTTCATCTTCTTCAGGTGACCGCAATGGCTGAACTTCTCTATTTCGACAGGCAGGACCGTGAGCTCCTGAAAATGATCAATAATATCATTGACAACGGGCCTTCCTCCGACCTTGAGCAAAAAATATTCAAAACAAGCCTCCACCCCCACGGCATACTCAACCTCACCACCACGCACGAGTTCCGCATGGCCCAGGCTGTCATCAACCTTCTGGGCAGCCTGAACAAGGTAGGCTCTGCGGAAGACCGCCTCGCGGCCCTGCGTACCCTGCACGAAGAAGTGCTCCACAGTGCGCAGACCACCTTCCGCTACAATACGGGCCGCGTCCTTATCCAGATCATGAAGTCCATCATCCGCTCGCGGGACGATGAGTTCGCACAGCTCAAGCTCATCCACGACTTCCGCAAGGCGGCTTCGGGCAACCCCCGCATAGTGCGCGAGTTCCTCAACAAGCATCACCTCATCGAGATGCCCGAAGAGTGGAACCAGCTCACCATGGACCACCACGTCCACGATGCCAATACCAAGGGCCGCAAGAGCGCCACGCATCTCATCATGGATGCATGGGTCAAAGGCATACGCTACCTCACTGTGGTCTACTACAACTATGTGGAGCTGGCCGCAGCGCGCGAGCTCATGAGGGCGGCCGAAATCATGGGCCTCACTGTCCGCATCGGCTTCGAGCTCCGTGCCGTCTTCCGCGGCCGCTATGTGAAATTCATCTGGGCTCCCCGCGGCTTCTCCGACACCGAAGAATTCCTCGAATTCCTCAGCAAGCCTGCTGTGGCAGCCTTCTTCGAAGAAAGCCGCAAGGTTTCGCTCTGGGTGCAGAAGCACGTCATGTCTACCCTGGAGCTGTGGAACAGCAGGCACGCTCCGGCCATTGCCAGCGAGTTCTCCATCGAAGAGCCGGCCCTTGATGCGGAAGCCTTTCTGGCTTTCGTGGGCAACGGCCAGCCCTCGCTCATCCATCTGGCGGAATTCGCCCATAAGACGCTCCTGCCCCAGCTGCAGGCCCGCGTGGCCCAGCTCGAGGAAGAATGCGCCAGCCTTGAAAACAGCGAGGCGTTCGACGAATGCCAGGCCCGCATCGCCCGCATGGAGACCCTCACTCCCACGGCCATCTATGAATCGTGGCTGAAGCCGGAACAGAACCCGGAACTGCCCTCCCCCGCATCCCCCTGCTCCGATGACGATTGCGATGACAGGCCCGAACTGCTCCGCCTTTCCGTGGGCCAGCTGCTGGAACGCCTGCACAGCATACGAAGCGGCTACCGCATAACGCTCCAGCTCGCCGGCCTTTCTGCAGAGGACGTCCTTGAGATCATCTGGGACGGCCTGGGCATTGTCACGCACCTCGAGCTTTTCAACGTCAAGGAATGGCACGACGGCAACCTCGCCAATATCAAGGAGATCAACGAACTGCAGGTCGCCATCAACCGCGGCGACGTCATGCACCTCAAGAGCATGCTCCGCGCCATGCTGGAACGCTTGGACGGCGACTCTCCGGAGTTCGAAGAACGCCGTGCAAAGATAAAGCATATCCTTCGCCACATACCCGCCCTGCAGGCCCTGTACCGCTACGCCCCCCTGCAGAGCCATTTCGGCACAGACTCCACCAGCCACCTCGGGAACCGCTACGGCATGGGCCTTGCCGTGCCCGAAACCCTGCCGCGCACGGCCCGCAAACGCCTTTCCGGCAACAAGTACATCTTCCCGGTGACGCTCCCGCTGCGCGCCCGCCTTGCCTACAACGAAGAGTTCAAGGAACACGGCAAGCCCTCCCGCTTCCGCGACTGGGTGCGGCAGACGCTGGGAGTCATCACCTTCGGCATGCGCCGCAAGCCCGAATGGACGCTCCTCTATGAGGATGTCCATGTGAAGGAGCAGGGCAATATCATCACCATGGGCGGCATCACCGTGGAAGGCTCCAACGACATAGCCTCCCCGCCGCCAGTGCCCATGCCCGCCCTCGAGAAGCAGAAGCCGGGCAAGGGCTACCTCAACACCACGTTCTCCAACATCCTCAAGGTGCTGGTGGGCTTCATCCCCGCACTGCTGACCTTCCTGAACACTCAGGAATGGTGGGTGCTGGCGTGGTTCGGCGCGCCCATCTGGTTCGGCATCACCGGAGTGCGCAACGTCATACAGTCCGTCATCGCCGGCGGCGGCGTGCGCAAGAACATGCTCCTCAGCTGGAAGAGCTTCGTGAGCTGGTCGCGCGTATGCGACTCGCTCATGTACACGGGCATCTCGGTCATCCTTCTGGAAGGCCTTACCCGAAACCTGCTCCTGAGCAAGGTGCTGGGCCTCACGGTAGAGAACTACCCCCTGCTGGTATTCTCCATCATCGCTCTGGCCAACGGCATCTACATCTCGTCCCACAACATCTACCGCGGCTTCCCCAAAACGGCGGTGGTGGGCAACTTCTTCCGCAGCGTTCTGGCCATCCCCGTGGCCATGATCTACAATAAGGCCCTGTACTTCCTGTTCCCGCTCGTCATCAGCATGCCGCCGGAACAGATACTCATCCCGGCGGCGGCCATCGTTTCCAAGTTCGCGTCCGATACGGTGGCTGGCGTCATCGAATCCGTGGCCGACAGGCGCAACAACTACCGCCTGCGCAAGTGGGACTACAAGACCAAGCTGCGGCACATGTTCGACTGCTACACCCGCCTCGAGCTGGCCTTCCCCGACAAGGACATGCTGGCCCTTCTGGCCCAGCCCCGCGAATTCGCCCGCTTCACGGAAAAGGATGCCAAAGCCCTGCAGGTGGAAAGCTTCGTCACCGCTCTGGACTTCATGTACTTCTGGTACTACCAGCCCTGCGCCCAGCAGACCCTGCACGCCACGCTGAAGGACATGACCCGCGAAGAGCGCATTGTGCTTGCCCGCTTCCAGAGCATACTGCTGAACGTGCAGGAGGTGTGCCAGCTCTTCGTGGACGGCATGCTCGGCTCGAACTTCTCCCGGGCCCTTTCGTTCTACCTCGACAACTACGAAGACTATATCGACACCATAGCGCGGCACTGCTCCAGCTTCGACGAGAAGAAACGCCGATAGCGCACAGAAAAGGCTCCCCGGAAACAGGGAGCCTTTTCGTTTTTAGAGGAATGTTCCTATCATTTCCCAAAGTTTCTTATTTGCCTCTTCCTGAGCTCCGCCCTTATCGCTGTAGCGGTACTTCGAAAACGACGGGAGGGCCACCACCAGGACTTCTCTATCCCTATCTATCCCCTTGAACAGGAACATTTTGTAGTCGAACCTCTCCTGTACCTCTTTGATCTCTCCCAACTTCTTCCAGCTCCTTCCCTCGGAGCTGAAATATTTCTCCAGCATGGAAAAAGGCTCCTTGCCAGGGCAAAAATCATATTAGGATTGAGACAGCCAAGAACAGACTTCCAGAGTCCCTCCAGAAACGTTTCGTCCTCTTCACAGTCATCCCGGAACGGATTAAAGTATGCAGTAAGGACATGTTCCTGAGCAAACGTTTCTGCGGTCATATCTACTCCCATGAACTTCCTCAGGTCTTCATAAAAGGCCTGCATCCTGAGCTGGAGAGAGGTCTGCCCTGCGGCCTTGTTCTTGCTCCAGCGTTCAGCAAAGTACGCGTTCCCTCGTTCACAGCTGTACTCGTCGTAGGCGATTCCCAGCGTATTTTTCCCAGGACGCTTGTCCAGAATAAGGACGGGCACTTCATCCCTGAAAGCCCTGTTCGAGCAGGTCAGAAAACGTACGTCATCCTTATGTCCTGCTTCGATGTATCGAGCGCGTATTTCATTGCAAACCTTTTCAAAAGAATCAGTATTCATCTTGTCTCCTCTCCATTCTTCAAAATGTGTCCTGGCAATCTGCAGTTCAGTTTTTTCCTGAAGTCATCCCCTGGCCAGCTCACTCAATTTTTCGAGCAGAGGACTTCGAATCATGGTTGCCGTCTTTAGCAGGGCCATGGCTCTAAGGCTGTCATCGTCCCTGAGCGTTATTTCCTGTCCGCCTGACACTATCGTGAAACAGGGGGGAAGCTCGGCATAACTGCTCACCCCAACGATCTCCATCACTCCCCATTGGGTCGCTATCTTTCTCGTGGAATAATACGCCATGTTCCTGAGATGAGCCGCGACTTTGGGCTCAACATGTTCTACGCGGCCAGATTCACGAATAAGACCGCAAAGTTCTTCGTAGCCGGGATTTTTCTCCACAAGAAGCTTATTTATAAGATACGCAGCCCCTCCGACAGTAGCCGAGAGGATACCGTTGACCTTAAAATTTCCGCCCTCGCGGGTATGTTCGCTCACTCTGGGTGAAGCAAAAAAAAGCTTGCGCGGTGAGACGAATGTCACTTCGGCAGGACACGATACTGAACTCATGGAATCTTCTCCTGCTCCAGACATGGAGCCTTCTCTCAGGCATGACGTCCGTCCCTCATCCACCTCAAAAAAAAGTCTGTCCAGAGATACTCGTTTGTTCTGCGGTACCGCCCGTATTCCGCTCTCGTATAGAGACACGTGACTCTGCGGCACTCCAAGACTGTCTGCCAGCTCTTTCTGAGACATGCCCGACTTCTCGCGCAACTCTCTCAGCGTCTGACCCGAATATGCCTTTTCAGCAGTCGGTTCACTCTGTCGCACTTCATTCCTTTCCATCCGGATGAATCCTCCCGCCTCTTCTACAAAGCGTATCAGCTTTTCCGCATAGACATCTGGGATGAGAACACTTGCCTGAACTAGGTTTTCAACATTCATAGGGTACCTCTTCAGAGCTTCCGGTTGAGTCACAGTGAAGCACCCTTGCCATGGATTCATCTCTACACGAATAAAAATCCATTTGCAAGGATTTTTTGATATGAAAAACCAACCTTCTACTTCCAACTTATTTCGCAAGGCATAAAATCGTTCCGCCCTCAAAAGAAACGTTAACAATATTTCATAATTTTAAAACAAATTCAATATGTTGTATAAAACATCAAAATCATCTCACTCCAACCACTCTAAGTATAGTGGATTACTTCGTCCCAGAACAGACTCTCCGCCTTATCCAACAAACTCTTAGGATCTCCACACACACTTCTCCACTTTTTCTTCGCCAAAAGAAACATTTAATGATTTTTCTATGTGATATATCATTTAAACCTTAAAATTCCCTACTACACAGAACAAAAACCCCTCGTACTAAAATACGAGGGAGTATGCTGTTCTCACAGAGGCTTCGGCTTGAAGAAATCCGGGGGCGGAGTACATTCCGGGTCGCCCTTCTTGCAGTCGTTGTCCTCGGCGCGCAGGGTATGGAACAGGAGGAAGCCGCCGACGACGAAGCCCATGACGTCCGAAAACGGCAGGCTCCACCATACGCCGTCCAGCCCCCAGATCATGGGGAAGACGAGCAGGGCTGGCACGAGGCATATCATCTGCCGCGTGGTGGACATGAGGCTGGCCAGCTTGGCCATTCCTATGGCCTGGAAGTAGGTGCCTATGATGATGCCCGGGCCTACGAAGATGAACATGCAGCCGGTGAGCATCATGGCGCGCGTGGTTATCTCCACCAGCGGCTCGTGGTCGGTGAACATGAGCACCATGAGGCGCGGGCAGAGCAGGAAGCACAGCATGCCGACGAGGGCTATGCTCGTTCCGGCCGCCATGCCGTACCACAGGGCCTTGCGCACGCGGGCCTTGTCCCTCGCGCCGAAGTTGAAGCCGATGATGGGCTGCATGCCCTGACCGAGGCCGATGAGCCCCAGCGCGAAAAGCATGAGCAGGCGGTTCACGATGCCGAAGGCGCCGATGGCGAGGTCGCCTCCGTACTCCATGAGCGCGCGATTGATGACTATACTTTTTGCCCAGGTTATGGAACACGGTACCGTCTATTATGGACCTTACAACGGTCTCCAGCTCATCCCCGAGGAACATAGAAATTATCGCAGGGGGTGCCTCGTGACCGCCGAGACGGCAATCGTTTCCTGCGGTAGCCGCAGAAATTCGGAGAAGATCCTGATAATC
>JAFQPD010000090.1 GCA_017411945.1 Mailhella sp. | reverse complement strand
GTTCCTGCTGGTCGGCGTCCATGCGGAACATGCGGGAGATGCGTTCGTCCTTGGCAAGGGCGATGTTGCGCACGGAATCGCCTTCCTTGAGCGTGCCGGAGTAAATGCGCAGGAGCGAGGTCTTGCGTCCGCCTTCCATGAGCACCTTGAACACGAGGCCGCAGAAGGGGGCGGCGGGGCTGATGTCCACGGCCTTCTCCTTCGAGCCGTCGGCGCTGGTGGCGCGGGGGGCGGGCACGTCGGCCGGGGAGGGCAGGTAGCGGCCCACGGCATCGAGCAGGGGCTGGACGCCGGCGTTCTTCAGGGCGGAGCCGGTGAGGACGGGCGTGATTTTGCGGGCGAGGGTGGCGCGCTGGATGGCGGCATGGATGTCGTCTTCCGTGAAGGCTTCCTCAAGGTACTTTTCCATGAACTCATCGTCGTTCTCGCCAAGGGTCTCGAGGGTCTTCTCGCGCCACATCTGGGCGGTTTCGAGCTCGTCTCCTTCGAGTTCCAGCACTTCCATGCTTCGGCCCTGCGTGTCTTCGTCGAAGATGAGCTTCTTCATGGCGATGAGGTCGGCCACGCCGTAGAATTCCGGGCCTTCTCCCAGCGGGACGGTGAGGGCGGCGGGGGTGGCGCCGAGGCGTTCGTGCAGGGCGTCCACCACGGCGGCGAAGTTCGCGCCTACGCGGTCCATCTTGTTGATGAAGGCCAGCTTGGGCACGCCGAAGGATTCGGACTGCCGCCATACGGTCTCGGACTGGGGCTCCACGCCGCCCACGGCGCAGAACACGCCCACAGCGCCGTCGAGCACGCGCAGGGAGCGTTCCACCTCGATGGTGAAGTCCACGTGGCCGGGAGTGTCGATGAGGTTGATGGTCCAGTCCTTCCAGCGGCAGGTGGAGGCCGCCGCGGCGATGGTGATGCCGCGTTCCTGCTCTTCGGGCATGAAGTCCATGGTGGCGGTGCCGTCATGCACTTCGCCCATGCGATGGATCTTGCTGGTGTAGAAGAGGATACGCTCGCTGAGCGTGGTCTTGCCCGCGTCGATGTGGGCGATGATGCCCAGGTTGCGGAGCTGTTTCATAGGGTCCTTGCTCATGAGAGGGCCTCCGGGTCGTTTTTCTGGAAGAGGAAGGCGGAACAGGTACGGGTGCGATAGAATTCGGGAGAGGGGCCGGGCCAGCAGGCTTCCATGCCCGGGCCGCAGACGAAGGGGAGGCCGCCGGGGGCGGAAGCTTCGCCGGGGACGTAGGCGGCGCGGATGTCAGGTGCGGGCTCGCGGAGGAATTCGGCATCGGGCTGCAGCCAGCGCAGGCTTTCCTCATGGAATGAGCCGGGCGCGTGCAGGCAGAGTATGCGGGGGGAGGGGAGGTCGCGCAGGCGGGGCATGCCGTCCAGCGCGGCGGAATGCAGGAGCTCCTGCTGGGCGGGGGTGAAATTCCCTTCGGCGTCCGGGAAGGTGATCACGCGGCCTTCGGGGCAGAGCGTGCGCATGTCTTCATAGAGGCCGGGCATCTGTTCGCCGTCCAGCAGGAAGGAATCTTCAAGGCCGGCCAGTTCGAGGGCGGCGCAGACGGCGGGGGAGAAGGGAGCTTCGGAAATCACGAGTATGCGCTCGACTCCGGCAAGTATGGCCGGGACGAGGGCGGAAAGAAGCCGCGCCGGGGAAGCGAAGCCGGGGCCGAGGCTGGCGATGGCCCAGCCTGCCGGGCGGGAGCTTTCGCTGTGAGAGAAGCCGGAGCGGGCAGAGCGGCGGGATGCGGCCTCTTCGTCGTCCGCAGGGGGCCAGCGATGGAAGGCGAAGGCTATGGCCGTTTTGAGCAGGGCGCGAAGTTCGGCGGGCGTGCCTTCGTAGGCGTCGGCGTAGAGGGCGTCGTCGGGGCGGCAGGCGTCGAGCCAGCCGGGCAGTTCGATGTTCATGCGCATGGTTCCTCCCTCCTCAATGGGTTACGTTGCTCCTTGCCGCTCGTCAAATAAAATTTAGGAAATGAGGCGTTCCCGATAAAAAAGAGAGGCGTTCCCTGCTTGCGCCGCCCCTGCGAGCCGGGTACAGTCTCCTATCCTTAAATTAAAATATGCCGGAGTACGCCATGCCTGCCGTCGTCCATGCCATGCCGTGGGGCTTCCTGCTTGTGGAAGAGCAGGGGGATGCCCTGACCCGCGTGCAGTACCTCCTCCCGGAAGAGCGGGAGGCGGTGCCCGCTGCGGGAAGCTCTCCTCTGGTCCGTGAGGCCTGCGCCCAGCTCGACGCGTACTTCTCTGGCCGACTGCGCTGTTTCGACCTACCGCTGTCGCCGCGAGGCACGGAGTTCCAG
Source organism: Mailhella sp. (assembly GCA_017411945.1). Classification (GTDB taxonomy): domain Bacteria; phylum Desulfobacterota; class Desulfovibrionia; order Desulfovibrionales; family Desulfovibrionaceae; genus Mailhella. The sequence continues at coordinate 4,354 of JAFQPD010000090.1, read as the reverse complement.
AGCCGCGTATGGGAAGAGCTTGGGCGCATAGGCTGGGGGCGAACGCGCTCGTATGGCGAGGTGGCCCGAGCCGTCGGCTCTCCCGGAGGCGCGAGGGCCGTGGGCATGGCCTGCAACCGAAACCCTCTGCTCATCGTCGTTCCCTGCCACAGGGTCGTGGGGGCGGACGGAAGCCTCGTGGGCTTCGGGGAGGGGCTGGCATTGAAGCGCCGCCTTCTGGAGCTGGAAAGAGTGCTCCTGCCGCTGGAGAACTGAGGAAAGCCATTGCGTTTTGGCGGGATCGGCCCTATCTTCGAAAGGTTCCATCCTGTTTTCGGAGGCTGTTATGAAAAAGATACGCATGATGACCACGGCATCCCTCGCTCTGGCGACCTTCCTTGCCGGAGGCGGAGTGATGAAGGCCGTGAGCGCAGAAGCTGACTACGAATCCCTGCGCCGCTTCAGCCAGATACTCGACATGGTGGAGCAGTACTACGTCAAAGAAGTCTCGCAGAAGGAGCTTCTTGACGGAGCTCTCAAGGGCATGCTCGAGAACCTCGACCCGCACTCCACCCTGATGAGCAAGAAGGAATTCCAGGAGATGCAGGAAAATACCAGCGGCGAGTTTTTCGGCGTTGGCATCGAGATAACCATGCAGAACGGCCAGGTGCTCGTGGTGAGCCCCATCGAAGACACCCCCGGCCACCGGGCTGGCCTGCGCGCCGGCGACATCATCGTCTCCGTGGACGGCGAGCTCACCATGGACATGACGCTCACGGAAGTCGTCTCCAAGATGCGCGGCAAGCGCGGTACGGATGTGGAACTGCAGGTGCTGCATAACGACAGCCCCAAGCCCGTGACCATGAAGATCACGCGCGACGCCATCCCGCTCATCAGCGTGAAGTCCCGCGAGCTCGAACCCGGCTACTGGTGGATACGCATCACCCGCTTCAGCGGCCATACCGCCGAAGACCTTGCCGAAGCCCTGAAGAAGGCCCGCGGCAAGGGCGAGATCAAGGGCATAGTCCTTGATCTGCGCAACAATCCCGGCGGCCTGCTCGACCAGAGCGTGGAAGTTTCCGACATGTTCCTGCGCAACGGCGACATCGTTTCCATGCGCGGCCGCGACGCCAAGGGGAGCAGCACCTTCAAGGCCCGCTCGCAGGAAAGCGATGTGGACAGCCCCATGGTGGTGCTGGTGAACGCCGGTTCCGCTTCTGCCTCCGAAATCGTGGCCGGAGCCCTGCGCGACCGCAAGCGCGCCCTCATCCTTGGCGAGCAGACTTTCGGCAAGGGCTCGGTTCAGAACCTCATCCCTCTGGCCGACGGCACCGGACTCAAGCTCACCGTGGCCCGCTACTACACGCCTTCCGGCAAGTCCATCCAGGCCGAGGGTATCAAGCCCGACTTCGAGATAGCGTGGGAGAACCCGCGTGAGGAAGAGGCCCCCGCCTTCTCCGTGCGGGAAAAAGACCTGCGCCGCCACCTTGAGCAGAAGGGCAAGAAGGGCGACGAAGCCAAGAAGGCCAAGGAAAAAGCCGACGAGAAGGACAAGGGCGCGGAGGACGTGAAGAACATGATAGCCCGCGACAACCAGCTCCGTCTGGCCCTGCAGTTCGTCAAGACCCTGCCGGTGCTCAAGGAGCTGCAGAAATAGCGGCAAGACTTTTTTCGGGAAAGCGGATCGCTCCTCCTGCTCCGGCGGGCCGGGCGGTCCGCTTTCTGCATCCTGCAAGATTTTGAGGATAGAAGCATGAAGATAGGCTGCATAGGCTGCGGCAATATGGGCGGCGGCGTGCTCAAAGGGCTTGTGCCCCACGGCGAATATCAACTCTTCGGCCATGACCATAGCCGCTCCAAGGTGGAAGCTCTGGATGCGGAAGGGCGCCGCGTGGCATGGGCGGAAAGCCCCCTCGCCCTGGCCGAGGCTGCGGATGTCATCATCCTTGCTGTGAAGCCCTATCAGGTGGAAGCCATGCTCGAAGAGATACGCCCCGCACTGGACTCTTCCAAAGTGGTGCTTTCGCTGGCGGCGGCCGTTTCGCAGGAAAAGCTCATGCAGGGCGCGGGCGGGCTCTGCCCCGTGGTGCGCGCCATGCCCAACCTGCCCGTCATCGTGGGCAAGGGCGTGTTCGCCCTCTGCTTCGACGATGCCTCCCTTGCCGGATCCCGCAAGGCCGAACTGCTGGGCGTGTTCCAGAAGCTGGGCATGGCCGTGGTCCTGCCCGAACGCCTGTTCCCGGCCTTCACGTCTCTGGTGGGCTGCGGGCCTGCCTTCGTCTTCCTCTTCATGGAGGGCCTGCTCAACGCCGGCATCACCATGGGGCTCAAGGCTTCCGAATCCCGCGAGCTCGTGGCCGCCATGGTGGAAGGTTCGGCGAAGCTGGCCCTTGAGAGCGGAGAGAGCTTTGCCGACCTGCGCGTCAAGGTCTGCTCCCCGGCAGGCACGACCATACGCGGCGTGAACCACCTCGAACGCAACGCCGTGCCCGGGCACGTTGCCGACGCCGTGCTCGAAGCCCTGAAGCGCGACATGGAAATGGCGGGCAAATAGCCGATGCTCCCGGTCCATATGCCCGACAGGAGGATGTTCTTCCAGATAAACTGGGGGCTGGTGCTCACCACCATGCTCCTCTTCGCTGTCGGCATGGTGAATCTCTATTCCGCAAGCGGCGCGCGCGTGGAAGGCGGCTTCGTGCTTTCCCCCTTCTTCCACAAGCAGCTGGTGTGGGGGCTCATCGGCCTTGGTGCTATGCTCGTCTGCGCCCTTGTGGATTATCGCCGCATCGAGCGCATGGCCGTGCCGTGCTTCGTGGCGGTGCTCATCCTGCTCCTGCTTGTCCCCATCATCGGCAAGACCGTTTATGGCGCGAAACGCTGGATAGACCTCGGCGTCATGAACCTTCAGCCCAGCGAGCTGGCCAAGTTCGCCGTGCTCATGATGGGGGCGAAGGCTCTCTGCCGCGACGGAGAGACCCTGGGCTGGAAGCGTCTTGCCCGCGTGCTGGCCATAGGCGTCGTGCCCTTCCTGTTCATCGCCAGCCAGCCCGACCTCGGCTCCGGCCTCACGGTTCTTGTCCTTCTGGGCGGCATGGTGCTCTTCCACGGCGTGAAGTGGCGCGTGCTCCGCGTATGCCTCGTGGCCATACCCCTGGTGCTTCCTCTGGGCTGGTTCGCCTTGCACGACTACCAGCGCGGGCGCATCATGACCTTCCTCGACCCAACGGCCGACCCGCGCGGAGCGGGCTACCACATCATACAGTCGCAGATAGCCATAGGCTCCGGCGAGATGTTCGGCAAGGGCTTCCTCGACGGCACGCAGAGCCAGCTCCGCTTCCTGCCCGAGAAGCACACGGACTTCGCCATTGCCGTCCTTGGCGAGGAGTGGGGCTTCGTGGGCTGCATGACCCTCATCGTGCTGTTCTGCCTCTTCCTTGCCGCCATGTACGCTACGGTGCGCGACGCCAAGGACCGCTTCGGCAGCACGCTTGCCGCCGGCATCTTCTTCTATTTCTTCTGGCAGATCATCGTGAACATAGGCATGGTGGTCGGTCTCATGCCCGTGGTGGGCATGCCGCTCCCGTTCATCAGCTACGGAGGCACGGCGCTCGTGGTGAACTGCGCGCTGGTGGGCATTGTGCTTAGTATCTCAATGCGCCGTTTCGTCTTCAAAAGCTGAAAAAGCCGCGCAGACGCAGCAAAAGTCCACGCCTGAGGGAAATTCTGCCTTCAGGCGTGATTTTTTTCGCCGGCGTTGTGAAAAAATATTTTTTTATAATTTTTCTGTTCCGGCAGAGGAGAAAGGCTGGATGAAAAGAGGGGCCGCACCGCCCCCTCGTGGCGGACAACTCCTTGGAATTTCATATTGTTTGTGTGAATAAACAGCGGCTATTCCCTTGATATTCCTTGGCAATGCATACTTGCTATGAAAGGTGCAAGCGGCCTTAGTGGAAGACTTTATTAATTGAATAAAATCAAGAGGCGGCTTTGACAAATCCTAGCGAACAAGGTAGATAAGAGAAATAATTCTACTCCCAATAATTCAGGAGCGCAGAACTTTGGGGGCTTAGAATGACATTGGTTGAGTGGCCCCTTTTTACAGCTTCGGTTGGAGGTTCTCGTAATGATCAATATCGACATAACCCTCCTGATTCAGTTGGTTAATTTTTTGGTCGCCCTGGCGATCATCAATTACCTTATCATCCGCCCTGTGCGTGGCGTCATCGCTCGCCGCCGTGCTCAGAACGATGAGCTGAGAGGAAGCGCCGACACCATCAGGAGTGAGGCCGACCTCAAGATGGAAGGTTACACTGCCCGCATAGCCAAGGCCCGCGCCGAAGTCGCGGCTGCCCGCGAAAGCATCAAGGCCAATGCG
>JAFQPD010000089.1 GCA_017411945.1 Mailhella sp. | reverse complement strand
TGTTCATACTCAACGTATGATTTCTGAAGAAAGGCTTTCTCCCCTTCCCCCGCACCCCCATCCCATCTTCCAAAGACTTTTAATTGTTCACGGCAGATTTACGCCCGGAGGACTCTTCGGCTGACCGGATGGTCAGCCTGCCTTTAGCGGATTTTCGGCAGAAAATCCAAGATGTCTTTAAAAAAGGAAAATCCCATGCCCGAAATAAAGCCCCGCGTTGAACTTCTGGCTTATACGCCCGATCCGCTTTCCCTCATCTATGCCGCTTTCCGCCAGTGCTACCATGCCGGTGAAGTGGCGGACATGTGGCCTTCGCTCACCTGCGGCAATATCCCGCGCGAGAAGCAGGCCGAGTTCGTGGCCAAGATCATGGAATCCGGCCATGCCAGCCCCATTGAGCATGTGAGCTTCACCTTCGCCATTTCCGGCGTGTCCCGCGCGCTCACGCATCAGCTCGTGCGCCATCGCATCGCCAGCTACAGCCAGCAGAGCCAGCGTTATGTGGACGCTTCCAACATGGATTACGTCCTGCCGCCTGCCATTGCCGCCAATCCCCGCGCCAAGGCTCGCTATGAGGAATTCATGAAGGAGGTGGGCCATGCCTATCGCGACATCAAGGCCCTGCTCGAAGAGGACGGCCGCGGCTTCTCTTCCCGCGAGGATGCCCGCATGGTGCTCCCGCAGGCCGCCAGCACGAACATCGTGGTGACCATGAACTGCCGCACGCTCCTGAACTTCTTCGAGCATCGCTGCTGCTCCCGCGCCCAGTGGGAGATCCGCGGCGTGGCCCGCACCATGCTCCGCCTTTGCCGCGAAGTGCTTCCCGAAGTTTTCGACCATGCCGGGGCCCGCTGTGAACGCCTGAAGTTCTGCCCCGAAGGCGAGAAGTTCACCTGCGGACGCTATCCCCTGCCGGAACAGCGAGCCTGAAACCTACGGAATTAAAAGAAGAGCCCCGGAGACCGAAGTTTCCGGGGCTTTGCCGTATCTGGAGAATGGGCTACTTGCCCAGCTTGAAGCGTATGCGCAGGACGCCGTCCTGCCCTTCTTCGCCGGGCTTCCATTCGTGGGATACCCAGATGAAGTCGCCGCATTCAGAGGTGCGGGCCACATGTTCGCCTATGCAGGGGCAGGAATCGAGCACGCTTTCGGGCTGGTCGGGGTCGCCCACATAGACGATGCGCAGAGTGTCGCCCGCGCTTTCCGGCAGTCGGGTGAGGTTGAAGCGGGTGGCGGCTTCCTCGCGCGGCATCTCGCGGGCTGCGATGGGCAGGTCGGCCTTGATGATGTCGTTCACCTCGGCGGCGATGCTGGCGGCGTCTTCGGCGGAAAGGTCGTGCGGGAAGCGGAAGTCTACCTTGCTCTTGTTGGAATTGATGTGGGTGGAGAAGCAGCGGGGGCAGCCGTAGCGGCGGATGAGCACGCCGCTCAGGATGTGTTCGGCGCTGTGCATGCGCGGATCGTATTCTTTGGCCATGAAGGGCTCCTTGGCGGATATGAGCGAATAGACTAACGCGAAAGGGCAGCTCCGTCCACAGTTCGCCCCTTGTAAAAAAATCCGCCAGCGGGTAGCCTGAACGATATCCGCCTTCGATAAGGAGCACCCATGAGCGTATGCTGTCCGTCCTGCAGGAGTTTCGATGTCAAAAAGGATGAGCGTTGGAGCGACGCCGGCTTGGCGGCCGGAGCCGCTGGAGGCGCCGCTTCGGGCTATGCGGGCTTCGGGGTCGGAGCGGCGGCGGGTGCGGCCATAGGGTCAGTCGTTCCTCTGCTGGGTACGGCCATCGGCGCGCTTACGGGTGGCATAGTCGGAGCTTTCGTCGGCGGAGCCAGCGGGGCAGTGTCAGGCCACAGGCTGGGAGGAGCCGCTGACCGCCGCTACAACAAGCGACTGTACCGATGCCTCAAATGCGGCAAGGTCTTTGCATATTGATCTGGGGATAGCTGGGCATCAGCTTTTCGGCCTGCTCCTTTCGGGGCGGGCTTTTTTTTAGGCAGGGGGAAAAGAAAAGGCCCGCGCCGGAGCACGAGCCTCTTCGTTCAAAGGTTCAGCAGGGGATCACTTCTCGTTCCAGACGCTGATGCCGTTCTGGTCGGGGAGCTGTTCGGGATGGAACACAGGGTTGGCGATGCCGGCCTTCTTCTGTTCCTGGTAGTCCTTGAGGGCTATGAAGGCGTTGCGGCCGAGGATGGTGATGGCCACGAGGTTCACGATGGCCATGAGGGCCATGAACAGGTCGGCGAGGTTCCACACGAAGGGAAGGGGGGCCAGGGAGCCGAAGGCCACCATGGCCACGCAGAGGGCGCGGAAGATGAAGAGCCAGATGGGCTTTTCGCTGAAGAACTGGATGTTGCTTTCGCCGTAGTAGTAGTTGCCGGCGATGGAGCTGAAGGCGAACATGAACACCATGATGGTGATGAGCACGCCGGCGAAGCTGCCGAGTTCGCTGCTCAGGGCAAGCTGCACGAGGGCGACGCCCTTGACGCCGGCATCGGCATAGCCGTCGAACAGGAGCACGATGCAGGCGGAGGCGGTGCAGACGACCATGGTATCCACGAACACGCCGAGAGCCTGCACGAGGCCCTGCTTGACGGGGTGGCTCACATTGGCGGTGGCGGCGGCATTGGGCACGGAACCCATGCCGGCTTCGTTGGAGAAGAGGCCGCGCTTGGCACCGGTGAGGATAGCGGCGGAGATGCCGCCCACGGCGGCGTCGGGGGAGAAGGCCTTGGAC
>JAFQPD010000088.1 GCA_017411945.1 Mailhella sp. | reverse complement strand
TTTTTCCAAAAAACTGACCGGGCCAGAGCGAGGTCCAAGCAAATACGAGAGCCAGCGGGGTTGCCTCCTTATCCGCCGGAGGCGCGAGCGGTAGCGAGCTGATAGCGAGTGGCCGCGCGAGCTCCGGCTTTGCCGGGCGAGCATGCGTTGCGGCCAACGAGCGGGGAATGGCGGAAGGGGGTGCTCCGTGGGGCGGCAGCCCCAAGCAGCACCCGCCTTCCCCCGTCTGGAAGACTCACCACTGGAAAAGTAAGGCTGACTTCCGGCAAGCAGGCCGAGAGCGTCGCGCCCCGACTCTCAGGCTCAGGCGGCCTTCCGCCTACTCACCCAAATACTTCCTTAATTCATCCATCTGCGCCTTGGCGTCATGATAGCCCAGCCAGTACCAGTCGCCGAGCTTTTCGAGGTCCTGCTCCATGCGGCCTATGTGCATGTCGCGGGAGGGGGCGATGACGAAGGCGCGGCCCGAGGCGGAAAGCTGGTCGAGCTCGTCGCAGGCCTGGTTGTAGTCGGCATTGCTCCGGGCGAGGGAGGCGGCAAGGCTGGGCCAGCGTCTGCCGTACACCAGCGAGGCCGCGCGCGAGCCGCTCTTCACTTTGCGGCGGAAGCCGTTGGGATAGGTCTTGATGACGACTATCTTCTCGAAGCCCTGCTCCAGGGCCCAGCGGTGCGGTATCTTGAGGGAGCAGCCGCCGTCGAGGTAGGGCTGGCCCTTGATATCCACCATCTCCGAGATATACGGCATGGTCGAAGAGGCGCGCGTGGCGATGAAGATGTCTTCCAGCGAGCCTCCCTTCTCGAAGAATTCCGGCTGGCCCGTGCGGCAGTTGGTGGCCACGCAGACGAAGCGGCGCGAGGGCTGCATGAAGCGGGGTATGTCCAGCGGGTCGAGCTTGTAGGTGAGCTCGCCGAACATGAAGTCGAAGCCGAAGGGGCTTTTGTTGCGCAGGTAGGCGCGCAGGCCGAAGTATCGCTGGTCGTGCCGATAGGTGAGGGGGCTGCGTGCTGAGCGGCCTATCTGCCCGGAAACATAGCTTATCCCGTTGAGTGCGCCGGCGGAGACGCCCACCGTGGCCTGCAGGTTGATGTCCGCTTCCATGAGGGCGTCCATAACGCCGACGCTGTAGGTGCCGCGCAGGGCCCCGCCTTCCAGCACGAGGCAGCCGGGCGTGATGCTCTCCGAGGCGCGGCCGCGGGGAAGTTCGCCAAGTCGTGAATATGCTTTGCTCATGATTCTCTCCTGCCGGGAAAGTGACATTATTCCGGGCCGCTGTCCAGATGAGAGGCATGAGAGATGCAAGCCTTGCGGAAGGGGCGCGGTCGTGCTACTTTTGGCGCATCGCGTGAAAAAAAAGGAGAACTCCTATGAATATGCTGAAGAATGCCTGCCTCGCCCTCGGCGTGGCCTGCGGCCTGCTCATGGCCGCCCCTTGCGACGCCCTCGCCGCCCGTACTGGCATAGTGGACGTGAACAAGGTCTACTCTTCCTCCAAGGCCGGCAAGGAAGCCGACGCCCACCTCGCCAAGGTGCAGGCCGTGCTGCAGAAGGGCTTCGCCGACCTTGAGAAGCGCGTGGAAAAGGCCAAGAAGGACGAGCGCGAACGCGAGCTCGCCGCCGGCCGCGCCGTGCTCGAACGCCAGATGCAGATAGAGCTCGCCGCCGCCCGCGCCGTGGTGAACAAGCATATGCTCAAGTTCGTGGACAAGTGGTGCGGCAAGGACGGCGTGGCCATGGCCAAGGGCCAGGTGCTGGACTACGGCTCCAAGCTGGACATCACCGACCGCATCATCAAGGACATGGACAAGGAAAAGGTGAAGTTCGCCGATCTGCCCGTGGTCTCCTTCAAGGGCGACAAGAAGGGCAAGAAGTAGGCGGAAAGGGCGTTTCCTGCCGAAATATGGAGCTCCCGGTCTTCCGGCCGGGGGCTTTTTTGTGCCGCCGCGGCCCCGGCCCGCTGAGAGCTTCCGCCGCCGGAACGCGCCGTGCGCATTCTCCGCATTGACAAGCCTGCCCAATCCTGAGAAAATGCGCGTTTACTACAGCGAAAAGCCGGAATCCCGGCAGGAGATAGACCGATGATGAGCATTGACGAACAGGTGAAGATAATCCGCCGCGGCATCGTGGACCTTGTGAGCGAGGAAGACCTCCGCAAGAAGCTCGCCCGCGACAAGCCCCTGAATATCAAGGTCGGCTTCGACCCCACCGCACCCGACCTGCACCTCGGCCACACCGTGGTCATCCACAAGATGCGCCAGTTCCAGGAAATGGGCCACAACGTCACCTTCCTCATCGGCGACTTCACCGGCCGCATAGGCGACCCTTCCGGCAAGTCCAAGACCCGCCCCCCGCTCACCGAAGAACAGGTGAACAAGAACGCCGAGACCTATAAGGAACAGGTGTTCAAGATCCTCGACCCCGCCAAGACCACTGTGGCCTTCAACTCCGCATGGTGCGGCGCCTTCACCCCCGGCGACTTCCTGCGCCTCATGTCCAACTGCACCGTTGCCCGCATGATGGAACGCGACGACTTCGCCAAGCGTTACCGCGAGAATTCCCCCATCTCCCTGCATGAGTTCATGTACCCCCTCCTGCAGGGCTACGACTCCGTGGCCCTCAAGGCCGACGTGGAGATGGGCGGCACGGACCAGATCTTCAACCTGCTCATGGGCCGCACCCTGCAGAGCCACTACGGCCTCGAGCCCCAGTGCGCCCTCACCATGCCGCTCCTCGTGGGCCTCGACGGCGAGCAGAAGATGTCCAAGTCCTACGGCAACTACATCGGCGTTGCCGAAGCCCCCGCCGACCAGTTCGGCAAGGCCATGAGCATTTCCGACGAGCTCATGTGGAAGTGGTACGAGCTCATCTCCGTGAAGAGCCTTGAGGAGATCGAAGACATGCGCGCCCGCGTGCTGGGCGGCAGCCTGCACCCCAAGCTCGTGAAGGAAGAGCTGGCCATGGAAATAGTGGCCCGCTACCATGGCGACGAGGCCGCCCTCGCCGCCCGCGAAGGCTTCAACAACGTGTTCAAGAAGGGCGGCATCCCTGAAGACGCCATCACCTACTCCATAGAGGAAGGCGAGAATTCCTGCCCCGTGGCCATCCTTGCCGCCACCGGCCTCGTGCCTTCCCGCGGCGAAGCCAAGCGCAAGATCACGGCCGGCTCCCTCAAGGTGAACGGCGAGAAGCACCTCGACGGCTTCACCCCCCTGCCTGCCGGCGAATACACCCTGAAGTACGGCAAGAAGGGCTTCGTCGTCCTCACTGTGAAGTAAGAAGATGAAGGATATCAAGCCCGAACCCTTCGGCCGCTGTGCCGCCGACCGCTGCCCCGGCCGCTGTCCCTACCGCGACCCCGAGCTCATGACGCCCGAAGGCCGCTCCAAGCTCAAGGACGGCCCCCAGCCCGAGCCCGGCCAGCCCTGGCCCGTGAAAGTGGTGCATGTGCTGTTCCAGCCCGAAGAGCAGGAAATGGACGTGCCTCGCCACAAGGCCAAGAACGTGGAACGCCTGCTCGATACCCTTGGCCTGCGCAAGGCCACGGCCATCGTCGCCTGCGGCGATACCCTGCTCACGCCGGACACCCCCCTCTACCCGAACCAGCGCGTGCTCGTGCGCAAGGTGATGTCCAGCGGCTAGGAGCTGCCTGAATCGCAGAAGCGAAGCCCCGTTTCCCAGATGGGAGGCGGGGCTTTTGCGTGGGGAAGGGGATGGAGAGAGGCGAAGGGGAAGAGGGAATGGAGAGATGCGAGGGGGAGGAGGAAACCTTCTGAAGAAGGCTTTCCTCCTCCCCCTCGGGCTCCCCCTCCTCCTTCCAAGACTTTTTGATTGGGGCGGAGCGGCGGCAAAGGCTGGGAGCGTTGTTCAAGGGCGGATGCGTGGTGAGTTGTCGGGCGTCGAGAAGGACGACTCCGGCTAGCCGGGGAGTTTCGGGCGAAGGCGTTGCCTTGCGCCTTTTTCCTTGCACATATCACCGCATCTGACTGCGGGGACTTGCCTGCACTTGCCAAAAGGATTATTTTTCCGCAGTGGGCTTCGCTCCGAAAGGAGGGTAAGCCTATGGTGCACTTGCTCCGGGCAGTGCTGGCCAATACCGTTGGCCGCCTGCTGGCTGATTTGGTCAGGCGTATGTTTGATTAAATAGCTTGCCCGGCAGGAAGTGCATTTCCTGCCGGGCATAAACGATGTGAATTCCATTCACGGAGTGAAGCCCATCTCTGGGACAGAGGGTGTTGGCGCACTCTCTGTCCCTTCTTTTAATCTGATTTCCTATGCAGAGTCAAGAGGCAGGCCAGCCTTGAACCAAGTCTCGTTTTCATCTGCCTATTTTCCCATTGCCGTAAACGGTTTCTCTTTTGTGGAAGCGTGATTTTTTATTTCTTTTTCTGGCAAGAACGCCCCCCGGCTCCGAAAAGCCGATGGGCGTTCTTTCATGTGTTTAGTTAGACTTGTCTAAGTCTGGCCGCCGCTTCCTTACTTCAGCACGGCGCCGCTGTTGGCGCTGCTCACGAGGCGGGCGTAGCGGGAGAGCCAGCCGCTCTTGATCTTGGGTTCGGGGAGAACGAGCTTGGCGCGGCGTTCGGCCAGCACTTCTTCGCTCACCTGAACGTTGATGGAAGCGTTGGGGATGTCGATGGCGATGATGTCGCCTTCTTCGATGAGGCCGATGGGGCCGCCGTCGGCGGCTTCAGGCGACACATGGCCGATGGACGCGCCGCGGCTGGCGCCGGAGAAGCGGCCGTCGGTGATGAGGGCCACGGTGCTGTCGAGCTTCATGCCGGCGAGGGCGGAGGTGGGGTTGAGCATTTCGCGCATGCCGGGGCCGCCCTTGGGGCCTTCGTAGCGGATGACCACCACGTCGCCGGCCTTGATCTGGCCCTTGTAGATGGCGTCGATGGCTTCGTCTTCGCTGTTGAACACGCGGGCGGGGCCGCTGTGGCACATCATTTCAGGAGCAACGGCGCTGCGCTTCACCACACAGCCGTCGGGGGCGATGTTGCCCCAGAGTATCTGCAGGCCGCCGGTGGGGCTGTAGGGATCCTCAAGGGTGCGCACGGCGCCGTTGTCCTTGATGGAGGCGCCGGCGATGTTCTCGGCAAGGGTCTTGCCGGTGGCGGTGATGAGGCTGGTGTCGAGGTAGCCGCCCTTCACGAGCTCGGCCTGCACAGCGGCGATGCCGCCGGCGGCGTAGAGATCCTGCATGTGGGTGGGGCCGGCAGGGGCGAGGTGGCAGAGGTTGGGCACCTGTGCGGAGACTTCGTTGAACAGGGCCAGGTCGAAGGCCACGCCGGCTTCATGGGCAATGGCGAGCAGATGCAGCACGGTGTTGGTGGAGCAGCCGAGGGCCATGTCGCAGGCAAGGGCGTTGCGGATGGACTTCTCGTTGATGATGTCGCGGGGCTTGATGTCGCGCTTCAAGAGTTCCATGACGGCCATGCCGGCGTGCTTGGCCAGCATGATGCGGCGGGAATGCACGGCGGGGATGGTGCCGTTGCCGGGCAGGGCGATGCCGATGGCTTCGCAGAGGCAGTTCATGGAATTGGCGGTGTACATGCCGGCGCAGGAGCCGCAGCCGGGGCATACGCCGGTTTCGCATTCCTGCAGCATGGCGTCGTCGATGAGGCCGATCTTGCGTGCGCCCACGGCTTCGAACATCTTGGAAAGGCTCACTTCCTCGCCGTTGTACACGCCGGCCATCATGGGGCCGCCGGAGCAGACCACGGTGGGGATGTTCAGGCGGAGCGCGCCCATGAGCATGCCGGGCACGATCTTGTCGCAGTTGGGCACGAGCACGAGGGCGTCGAACTGGTGGGCCATGGCCATGGTTTCCACGCTGTCGGCAATGAGCTCGCGGCTGGCAAGGGAATACTTCATGCCCACATGGCCCATGGCGATGCCGTCGCACACGCCGATGGCAGGCACGAGGATGGGCGTGCCGCCCGCCATGCGGATGCCGTCCTTCACGGCCTGGGCTATCTTGTCGAGGTGGGCGTGGCCGGGCACGATCTCGCTGTGGGCGCTGACCACACCGATGAGCGGACGATCCAGCTCTTCCTTGGTGTAGCCCATGGCATAGAAAAGACTGCGGTTCGGGGCGCGTTCCACGCCCTGAGTGACATTG
>JAFQPD010000087.1 GCA_017411945.1 Mailhella sp. | reverse complement strand
GAGTGTTTGGGGTTATATTATGCTCAAGTCATAATTTGTTCATTTTTGTAGGAGGTTTTTTCAGTATGGATCGTGCCCTGTTTCTGGATGTGCTCAAAGATTCATACAGCGCCTACTACAACATTATCGAAGATGAGAATCTGGCAGAGCTGCCCATGTCCTTCCGGGCGGACTACTTCTCCAGAGCCGAGCAGTATTGGCTCTCCAAGAAGATAAAGGTCTGGGGAAATGAGACAAACGAGTTTTGCTATGTGTTCTCGGCAGAGAGCTTTGATAATGAAACGGTGGACAAGTGTGTCAAGGCCGCTCTTGATGAGTCTTTGCCCCGTGTCAAGCCCCATAAGGAGCATCAGTACTCAAACGTAAAGGTGCTTTTCGTGGCGGACAGCTTTGACAAGGCTGTTAGAAAGCACATTCAGGCAAAGAAGTTTGAAAAGAGCTACAAATTCTCTCTCCACGGCTTCACCATGCTGAAAACCTGCGCGGTGGATCTGGCGGCGGAGGAGGCCTACCCCAACAAGGCCGGTTACGAGCTGGCCAAATACTTCCAGAAGCTCTTCGCGGCGAGAAAAGAGGACTGATCTCAAAGCGAAAGCAAATATTTTATCATTTTTTTACTTAAGGAGTGAAAAGTGTGAGCGCAATAATTATCCTTCTCATCGCAGTCGCTCTGCTTGCTCTGGGCTACATTTTCTACGGCTCTTGGCTTGCAAAGCAGTGGGGCGTTGACCCCAACAAGGAAACCCCTGCCCACACCAGCTACGACGGTAAGGACTTCGTTCCTGCTAACCCCGCCGTTCTGATGGGCCACCATTTCTCTTCCATCGCTGGCGCAGGCCCCATCAACGGACCTATCCAGGCCGCAGTTTTCGGCTGGGTTCCCGTTTTCCTGTGGGTTGTCATCGGTGGTATCTTCTTCGGCGCAATGCATGACTTTGGTGCTCTGTTCGCCTCCATCCGTCACAACGGCGGTTCCGTCGGCGAAGTCATCAAGGCCAACATCGGCGTGAGAGCACAGCGCCTGTTCACCATCTTCGCACTGCTGGTTCTCATCCTCGTCATTGCTTCCTTCACCGCAGTTGTTGCCGGTACCTTCGCATCCGTTGCTCCCGCTGGCGAAGAGGCTCTGCCCATCATCACCGTCGGCCGTGCCAACGTTTCCGGTACTGCTTCCACCGCAACCACCTCCCTGCTCTTCATCGTTATCGCTATCATCTTCGGTTTCTTCGTGTACCGCAAGAATGCTCCCATCGGCCCCGCCACCATCGTTGGCATCATCGGCATCGTCCTGATCACCCTCGCTGGTCTGAACGTCGGCTTCAACATGAGCCGTACCTTCTGGGTCATCTTCATTGCAGTTTACATCACTCTGGCATCTCTGCTGCCCGTGTGGATCCTGCTCCAGCCCCGTGACTACCTGTCCTCCTTCCTGCTCTACGGTATGATGATCATCGCATTCGTCGGTGTCATCGGCTCCGGCGCAACTGTCGAGCTGCCTGCCTTCACCGGCTGGAAGGGCATCAACGGTAACTCCAACCTGTTCCCCGTTCTGTTCATCACTGTCGCTTGCGGCGCTGTCTCCGGCTTCCATGCTCTCATCGGTTCCGGTACCACTGCAAAGCAGCTGAACTCTGAGAAGGATGCAAAGGTCATCGGCTACGGCGCAATGATCGTTGAGTCCGCTCTTGCTATCGTTGCTCTGATCGCTGTTGGCGTTCTCTTCAAGGAAACCAACATCGGCGGCGGCGACAAGTTCCTCCTCTCCGCACCTCCCACCATCTTCGCTGGTGGTGTTGCTACCATGGTCGCACAGATGTTCGGCGGCGTTGCTGACTTCACCAACCCCGTATACGACACTGTTTACACCCTCCTCACCCTGGCAGTTTCCGTCTTCGCTCTGACCTCTCTCGACTCCGGTACTCGTCTTGCACGTTACCTGTTCGCTGAGCTGTTCGTTCCCGAAGGAAAGACCCGTGACGACCTCACCGGCGCTGCCAAGTTCTTCTCTCACCCCCTGGTCGGCACCCTCATCATGGTCGTTATCGGCTGCGGCATGGGCTTCATGGGCCTGAGCCAGATCTGGGGCGTGTTCGGCGCTGCCAACCAGCTCCTCGCTGGCGTTGCAATGCTGGCTGTTGCTGCATGGCTTGCTAACATCGGCAAGAGCAACAAGATGTTCATCTTCCCCATGTTCTTCATGCTTGCTGCAACCATCACCTCTCTCGTCATCACCATCATCGGCAAGATCGGCATGGTCACCGCAGGCACCGCTCTGTGGGGCGACTGGTTCCAGATGATCTGGTCCATCGCACTGGTCATCCTGGCTGGTGTTCTCGTTGTCGAGGGCGCACCTGTCATCTTCAAGAAGAAGGCATAATTGTCTGATTACTTGATCTGACTAAAGCTACTTGTTAAAATAGCCTCCCATCCGGGAGGCTATTTTTCTTTGCTTTTATTTTTACTGACTGTGTGCTATAATCCACAATAACATACTATTATAGTTACACAGAGGTACACATATGGAGAATAAAACCGCTCTTTGCACAGGCCGCCCGGAAGATAAGCGCATCGACAAGGAAGAGCGCTGCTACGCCCTTCTGGACAGCCTTTCCCTTGACTATTGGCGTGTTGACCATGACTATGCCGACACTATTGAGGCCTGCCATGAGATAGAAAAGGTGCTCGGCTGCAACATCTGCAAAAACCTTCTTCTCACAAACCGCCAGCAGACGGAAGTCTATCTTCTTCTCATGCCCGGCGATAAGCCCTTCAAAACCAAAATACTCTCCAAGCAGATTGGCACAGCCCGCCTCTCTTTTGCCACTCCTGAACAGATGGAAAAATATCTGGATATTAGCCCCGGCTCTGTCAGCGTACTGGGACTTATGAACGACAAAAGCGGCGCTGTTCATCTCAATATCGACAAGGACCTTCTGAAGGATGAGTATTTCGGCTGCCATCCCTGCATAAATTCATCTACACTTAAAATAAAAACCTCTGATGTAATAGAAAAACTCATCCCTGCTATGTCTCATCCCATTACCTATGTGGAGCTGCCCTGGGAGATAGAGGAGTAAATAAAGCGCACTGCAAGTTTTCTTGCAGCGCGCTTTTCAGTTCTTACTCTTTCTAATATATTCTGTCAACGGTGACGACTGCATAGTGGTCATCCCATTCCTCATGCACAAGTGTCTCAATTTCTCTGGCGAGAGCTGCGTCATCCGTCTTTATGTCCAGAGGTACAGCAGCGTCAAAAATAAGCTTTGTGTGGGTAGGGCCGGGAACCATGCGAAAATCGTGAATGTTTATCCTGTCTGAGATGCTTTTCTGCAAAAGCTCCATCACCTGTGCCCGATGAACGGAAAGCTCAGAGTCCTCCGTTTCAAGAGGATCCATGTGTATGCAGGCATCACAGCCCAAGTCCGCCTTAAGCTCCCGCTCCGCCCGGTCTATAGCATCGTGCAGGGCGAACATATCCCCATATCCGTCAACCTCCGCGTGGAGAGAAACCACAAGACGTCCCGGACCGTAGTCGTGCACGATGATATCGTGAACATCGAGAATTTCCGGGTGCTTCATGACACGCGCTTTTATATCTTCAACAAAATCCCTGTCGGGCGCCTTGCCCAGAAGAGGGGAGAGGGTGTCCTTTGCGGCTTTGAAGCCGGCGTATATAATGAAAACCGCCACCATAAGCCCGGCCCAGGGGTCAATGTTGACCTCAAAGAAATGACTTATCCCCACAGACAGGAGAACGACAAGCGTGGAAATACAAT
Source organism: Mailhella sp. (assembly GCA_017411945.1). Classification (GTDB taxonomy): domain Bacteria; phylum Desulfobacterota; class Desulfovibrionia; order Desulfovibrionales; family Desulfovibrionaceae; genus Mailhella. The sequence continues at coordinate 332 of JAFQPD010000087.1, read as the reverse complement.
CGCTGAGGGAATCAAGGGAGGTAGCCAGCATAGCGGCTGAATCAATCTTCCGTCCGATTTTGCGGTTGTATATGGACATATAGAGCTTGATAATGATAGACAGGACGAGAATGAGGACGGGCAGCAGCCCGGACTCTACATGCTGAGGCTCCAGTATTTTTTCCACGGAGCTTCTGCCCAGCTCAAAGCCCATTAGCATTATCATCATGGAAAGGGTAAGCCCGGTTAGATATTCTATCCTGCCGTGACCGAAGGGGTGCTCACCATCGGGCTTTTTCCCGGCCATGAAAAAGCCGAGCACGGTAATTCCGGAGGAAAATGCGTCGGAGAGG
>JAFQPD010000086.1 GCA_017411945.1 Mailhella sp. | reverse complement strand
CCTTGTACTGTTTGGCAGCCTGCAGGGCGGCTTCGTTCACGAGGTTCTCAAGGTCGGCGCCGGAGAAGCCGGGAGTTCCCTTGGCGAGGACGGGGATGTTCACGTCCTTGTCGAGGGGGGTTCGGCGGGTGTGCACTTCGAGGATGCGTTCACGGCCGCGCAGGTCGGGCGTGGAGACCACCACCTGACGGTCGAAGCGGCCGGGGCGGAGCAGGGCGGGGTCGAGAACGTCGGGGCGGTTGGTGGCCGCGATGAGGATGACGCCCTCGTTGGATTCGAAGCCGTCCATTTCCACGAGCATCTGGTTCAGGGTCTGCTCGCGTTCGTCATGGCCGCCGCCGAGGCCTGCGCCGCGCTGGCGGCCAACGGCGTCGATTTCGTCGATGAAGATGAGGCAGGGGGCGTTCTTCTTGCCCTGGGCGAAGAGGTCGCGCACGCGGGAAGCGCCCACGCCCACGAACATTTCCACGAAGTCCGAGCCGGAGATGGAGAAGAAGGGAACGCCTGCTTCACCGGCCACGGCGCGGGCCAGAAGGGTCTTGCCGGTACCGGGAGGGCCGACGAGGAGCACGCCCTTGGGGATGCGGCCGCCAAGGCGGGTGAACTTGCGGGGGTTGGAAAGGAATTCGACGACTTCAGCCAGTTCTTCCTTGGCTTCGTCCACGCCGGCGACGTCGGCGAAGGTCACCTTGCCGGTCTGGTTCTGGTCCTGCATGCGGGCGCGGGAACGGCCGAAGGTCATGGCCTTGCCGCTGCCGCCCATCTGCTGGCGGGCGAAGAAGATCCACACGCCGATGAGCAGGAGCATGGGGAACCAGGAGACGAAGATGGACATGGCCAGAGGCGTTTCCTCGGGCTTCTTCACGTCGATGACCACGTTCTTGTCCTTGAGCTGCTGGACGAGGCCGGGGTCGTTGGGGGCGTAGGTGCTGTAGGTCTGGCCGTCATGAGTGGTGACGGTGAGGTTGCGGTCTTCGATGACGACCTTGCTCACTTCGCCGTTTTCCACCTGCGTGACGAAGGCGCTGTAGGCAGTGGAGCGGCCGATGGGGGTGCTGGTGTCGTTGAACATGCTGAAAAGAGAGATCATCGCCACGGCGATGACGCTCCACAGCAGGACATTGCGGGAGAATTGATTCAAAGCTGCCTCCGGGCTGCTTGTGAAGGTAAGGCTGGAAGGCGGAGTCTGTCCGATGGGCGGACGGCCACAGGAAAAGCGCCGGCTCCGCATGCGGGATATCCGCTCCCCGGCGTTTTTATATCTGTAATGCCTGAGCCTCAGTTTGACAATGATGCCAAGCCCTCTTTTAACACTATGAAATACTTTTTCTGCAAAAATCGTGCCTGCCGGGAAAAGTCCAGCCTCTCCACGCTGTTCCCCATGCCCGGCTGATCGGCGATGAGGGAGTGAGAAAAGCCCGGCATGACCGGGCTTCTTCGTTCTGAGGGGCTAGCGCAGGGCGCGGGCTATGTCTCTCGCCAGTTCCTGCACGAGCTTGGACTGCGCTTCCACCATGCTTTCCAGGCTTTCTCCGCAGGGCAGTTCCTTCACGGTATGCCCGGCTCGGAAGACTGTCTTCCCTTTTTGTACTGTCCATGCAGCGTCAAGCATCACCACGCCGTCGAGGGATCCGTCGAAGCGGCGCACGTCGAGCATGAGCTTGGCGTCCACCTGGGAGCCTGTGCGAAGGGGAACGGCAGAAATCCCTTCGGCGGCGAGGGCGTCGCAGAGCACGCGGGACATGCCCTGACCAATCTCTTCTCCCCAGCGGTCGAAGTCGAGGACGCGTATGTTCACGCCGTCGGATTCGCGTACCACAAGCTGGGGGCGGGCAAGGTAGCCGGGCATGGACAGGGGCATGACGCCGATGCGGGGCGCGGACGCTTCCTTTCCGGCAGAAACGGGGGAGGTGAGCACATAGTATTTCACAGCCTGCACAGGCCCGGCGAAAGGAAGGGAGAGGGAGCAGCCGGAAAGCAGGAAGGCGAGGGCGAGGGCGGAAAGGCGTTTCATCAGTTGCTCCTGCCGAAGATGAGAGAGTTGGGCTTTATTTCAAGGAGGGTGGCAAGGTCGGAAAGGGATTGGGCGGCCTTGCGCAGTGCAAGCATGGTCTGGCTGAATTCCATGACTGGGGCGGAATCTTCGCTGAAGAATTCGCCTGCGGACTGGGCCGTGGAACGAACTTCCTTCATGGCGTTGCGGGCTTCGTTCATGGCTTCGGAGGTGTCTGTGCTCATGCGGCGCACATCGGCCAGAGCCGCGTTCATGCGGCGCATGGTGTCATTGAAGTCTTTTCGCACGGAGTCGGCCAGCCCGATGCAGGAATCAAGCGTCTTGCCGGCGTGCTGGCGCAGAGGGCCGAATCCTTCCACCTGAACGCGAATGGCGTCGCTGGTGGCTTTCAGGCTGTCCACGAGTCCGGCGAAGTCCGCCTTCTGGAGCTGTGCGCTCATGCTTTTCACGCTGTCCATGACATCGTAGAGTATCTCCTGGATAGGCATGTTTTCAAGCGTGTTGAGAGCGGCGTCCAGCGAGGAGAGCTGGGTGGGTATCTCCGGGGAGTCCTTGTAGGGCCTGAGCTGGGCAAGGTCTACCGGGTCGGCATTCTTCAGCATGTCAAGCTCCACGCAGAGCTGGCCTGTGAGTATGCTGGTGATGCCGAGCCTTGCCCGCAGGCCGCTGGCGATGAGCTTGTTCAGGGCTTCGGCATCTTCGAAGAATTCCCCTTCCTTTCCGCTTTCGAGGAGGGTGGTGGCAGTGTTCCGCGCGATTTCGATGACTACCGGCGTTTGGAAGCGGGCGTCATGCAGTTCGGGTCGTATCTGGATGGAGTTCACCTTGCCTATGCGTATGCCCTTGAAGTAGACGGGCGAGCCTTGGATGAGGCCTTTGAGCGAGGTGTTGAAGTAGAGCACGAAGGTGGGGTTCTTCGCGCCCAGAGAGCCGGAGCCGAGGAGCAGGATGAAGGCCACGAGCAGGGCCAGAGCTCCCAGCACGAAGGCTCCGATGAAGGTTTTTGTGCTGCGTTCAGTCATCTCAGTTCTCCGCTGTCGCGGCCTCTGCCGCGAGTGAGGAATTCCACGACGTCGTCCGGGCCATGCAGGAGCAGGTCGTGCGGGTCGCCGCTGGCTGTCATGGTCTTCGTCTTGGCATCGAGGAAGACGGAATTGTTCGCAATGGCGAATATGCTCGCCAGTTCATGCGTTACTACCACCACGGTCATGCCCAGCGTGTCGCGCAGCTGGAGGATGAGCTCGTCGAGGCGGGCGGCGCTCACAGGGTCGAGGCCGGCGGAGGGCTCGTCGAAGTAGACCACGTCCGGGTCGAGTGCCAGGGCGCGGGCAAGGCCGGCGCGTTTCTTCATGCCGCCGCTTATCTCGGAAGGGTAGAAGTCTTCGAAGCCTGCCAGCCCTACGAGGGCCAGCTTGAGGGAGGCCAGTTCGCGGATGTCGCGGGGCGAGAGGTCGGTGTAGTATTCGAGGGGCAGGGCCACGTTTTCGGCCAGCGTGCGCGAAGTCCAGAGGGCTCCGCTCTGGAACATGACGCCGGTGCGGCGCATGACGGCTTCCCGTTCGGCGGCGGTGGCTCCCCAGAAATCCTTCTCTCCGTAATAGACGGTGCCCTCGGCGGGCGGGGTGAGTCCCATGAGGACGCGCAGGAGAGAGCTTTTGCCGCAGCCCGAGCCGCCCATGATGACGAAGATGTCGCCTTTGGCGATGGTGAAGTCCAGAGCTCGCTGGATGACGCGGGAGCCGTAGGCCACGGTGACGCCTTCGGCGCGCACGGCGGCTTCCGGGGAGAGGGGGCGAGAGCATTCCCTGCGGATCATAGGTCCACCACCGTGAAGATGATCGTGATTATGGAGGTGGCAATGATGATGCCGACTATAGAGTTCACCACGGCGGAGGTGGTGGCGCGGCCTACGGCCGAGGCGTTGCGCCCGCTCCGCATGCCCTGATAGCAGCCGCAGAGCGCGATGAGTATGCCGAAGACGAAGGCGTGGAGCAGGCCTATCCACACATAGCCCATGGTCATGAAGCTCAGGGTGTTGGCAAGGTAGGCGGCCGGCGTGATGCCCAGCATGAGCACGCCTACGAGAAAGCCGCCGGTGATGCCCGCGATATTGGAGTAGATGGTGAGCAGGGGCGTCATGATGGCGAGGCCGAGCACGCGGGGCAGGACGAGGAAATCCATGGGGGATATGCCGAAGCCGGTGAGGGCGTCCACTTCTTCGTTCACCTGCATGCTGCCGATGACGGCGGCAAAGGATGCGCCGGTGCGGCCTGCAAGCACGATGCCCGTGAGCACAGGGGCCATGACGCGCACCATGGAAACGCCTACCAGCGAGGCCACATAGACTTCCGCTCCGAAGAGCTTGAGCTGCATGGAGCTGACGAAGGCGAGGATGAGGCCGAGAAGCAGGCTGGTGAGGGTAACTATGGGCAGCGCGTCCACGCCGCATTCGCGGAACACGTTCCACAGGTCGCGGCGGCTGAAGGAGGCCCTTCCGGAGAAGAATCGGGCCATGCTCTGGGTGACTTCGCCAAGGAATTCGAGCACGTCGCGGATTACGCCGGGCAGGGCGAGCACCTTGCCGCCTACGCCTTCGAAGAAGCCTTCGTCGCGCTGCGTGCGGGCCTGGTCGCTGGGAGGGATGGCGAGGGCCATATCCAGCATGGGGCCCATGCCTTCGGGCAGGGATCCCGCATGCACGGCAAGGCCGCGCTTCACGGCTTCGCGGGCTATGGCGTTCAGGGCGGCGAGGAGCAGGCTGTCCCAGCTTTCGAGGGCGGGGGCGGAGAAGCTCACGGCTGCCACGCCCGGTTCTTCCATGGCCTTGAAGGCCGCATCCATGAGCGGGCCGGCGGAGACGCCGGAAGAAAGCCCGCCTCTCTCCCAGCAGCCGGAAGCGGATATGCTGAGCGTTCCCCGCTCGTTTCTGATATCGAATGAAGCCTGCATGCTTCCTCTCGGAAAGTTGTTTTTGGAAAGGAATACCCTACAACAGAAGATAGATAAAGGGAAGAACTATCAAAATACGGATAAGAGGTGAGGCTGGCCCTTTCGAACCTCGGGCGCAAAAAAGCGGAGAGGAATATCCCTCTCCGCTTCATGCTTCATTGCCGGAGCTTAGTCCATGTGCATGGCGGCGCGCACCAGCTCCATGGTTTCCTTTACGGACTTGGCGGCGCGTTCCCGGCCGGCGGCGAGCACTTCGTCCACGAGGCCGGGCTTGGCGAGGATGGCGGCGCGGCGTTCGTGCAGAGGCTCGAGGAAGTTCTGGAGGTTCTGCAGGAACATCTTCTTGCAGTTCACGCAGCCCATGGTGGCGCCGGTGCAGCCTTCACGCACTTCGGCCTGCACTTCGGGGCTGGCGAGGAGCTTGTGGTAGGGGAAGAGGTTGCACACGTCGGGGTTGCCCGGGTCGCTTTTGCGCAGGCGGGCAGGGTCGGTGAACATGGTCTTGATCTTGGGGGCGAGGTCTTCAAGGGTGTCCTGCAGGAAGATGCCGTTGCCGTAGCTCTTGGACATCTTGCGGCCGTCGAGGCCGGGGCACTTGGCGGCGGGAGTGAGGCGGGCCTCAGGTTCGGGGAAGACCTGCGTGTCGTACATGCCGTTGAAGCGGCGAACTATTTCGCGGGCGAGCTCGAGGTGTGGCTGCTGGTCCTGGCCGACGGGCACCCAGCGGGGGCGATGCTGGATGATGTCCGCGGTCATGAGCACGGGGTAGCCGAGGAAGCCGTAGTTGCCGAGGTCCTTGTCGGTGATGTTCTGCTGCTGTTCCTTATAGGTGGGGCAGCGTTCCAGCCAGCCGAGAGGCGTGATCATGGAGAGCAGAAGGTGCAGCTCGGCAGTCTCGCGGATGTCGGACTGGCGGTAGATGGCGCATTTTTCGGGGTCGAGGCCGGCGCTCATCCAGTCCACCACCATGTCGCGCACATACTGGGGCAGCTTGGAGGTGTCGGCGTAGTTGCTGGTGAGGGCGTGCCAGTCGGCCACGAAGAAGAAGGCTTCGTGGTCGTTCTGCATGTCTATCCAGTTCTTGAGGGCGCCGAAATAGTGGCCGATATGCAGAGGGCCGGTGGGGCGCATGCCCGAAACGGTGCGGTTGTTCGCCGTCATGGCGTTCTCCTGAATGTGGTATGGTAATAAGGAAATCAGAGGCCGTAGATCGTCAGGGTCGCGTTCCACGACCAGCGGAGGAGCGGCGTGAGTACGGAACTGAGTACGCCGCTGGCCAGAAGGACGACGAGGATGAGGAATCCGTAGCGTCCGATGCCGGCGTAGGCGTTGGCAAGGCTGCGGGGGAGCAGGCCCTCGAGGATGTGCCCGCCGTCCAGAGGGGGCAGGGGGACGAGGTTCACGAAAGCCAGCGAGAAATTGGCGATGATGCCTATCTGGAACATTTCCAGAAAATACTTGCCCACGGCGCTGCCGAGGAGGAAGTCGTGCGGGGCGAAGGTCAGCATGAGCTTCAGGGCCAGGCCGAAGAGCAGGGCAAGCGTGATGTTGGTGAGGGGGCCGGCGGCAGAGACGAGAAGCATGTCCCTGCGGGGGTTGCGGAAATATCGCGTGTTCACCGGAACGGGCTTGGCCCAGCCAAAGACGAAGGGTGTGAACAGGGCCGTGAACGCGAACATGCCCATGCCCATGGGGTCGACATGAGGCACGGGGTTCAGCGTGAGGCGGCCCAGCATCCATGCCGTAGGGTCGCCGCGCTTGAGCGCGACCCAGCCGTGCGCGACTTCATGCAGGATGATGCCGAGCAGGACGGGCACGAAGGCCACGGCGAGGCGGGAGATGCTTTCGGATATGCTGTGGTCGAACATGGAGCATCGGTTACCATATTTGGAACGGCTTCGCAAGATTGGGAGAACTGCGGCCATTCTGGGGCTGGCAATGGCTTAGAGCCTATTATGCGGCAAGACAGGCCTATCCTGCACTCGACAAAGCTCCTATGTTTGGGCATGATAACGAAATGCCTTATCCGTTTATAAGGCGCATACACAGGAGTCATCATGCTCGGTCCCATAGTCCGTTCCCTCTTAAAGCTTTTCTATCGTGTCGAGCTGCGCGGCCGCGAACATTACGAAGCCGCTGGCGAGCGCACGCTCATCCTTCATAATCCCGGTTCCATCATCGACCCTCTGCTCATCGCCGCAGTGCTTCCTCACCGCGTGACCCTGCTGGCCGACAAGGCCTTCGAACACAAGTGGTGGATGCGCCCCATCTGCTCCCTCACCGATACGGTGTTCATCGACTATTCCAGCCCGGCGGCCACGGCCAATCTCATCCGCGCCCTTGTCGAAAAAAAGCACTGCATGATGTTCCACAGCGGGCGCCTCGCCAACGACAAGTCCTATACGAAAGCCCTGGAAGCGGCGGGCCTCATGGCCGACAAGGCCGGAGCCACGCTCCTGCCCGTGCGCATCGACGGGGCGGCCCTGTCTATCTTCTCCTACCTGCGCCACAAGGTGCGCCGCCGCTGGTTCCCCCGCGTCACGGTCACGCTCAACGCTCCGCAGAAGATTGAGCTCCCTGCCGGCATGCCTGCCCGCGAACGCCGCCAGCGCATGAGTGTCCAGCTCTATTCCACCATGGCGGAGATGGAGTACCGCACCACCATGGACAACCGCAATCTGGTGCAGATGCTCATGGACACCGTGGCCCGCTGCGGCCGCAAGTTCCCCATAGCTGAAGACCAGGACCGCAAGGTGCTCACATACGGAAACCTCCTGCTCAAGATGTCGGTGCTGGGGCGTGCCTTCCACCGCATTTTTAAGGATGAGGAGCGCGTGGGCTTCCTTCTGCCCACCTCTCTGCCCGGCCTTGTGGCCTTTTTCGCCCTGCATGCCAAGGGCCATGTGCCCGCCATGCTGAACTTCACGGCCGGTTCTCTGGCCGTCGTCTCCTGCTGCCATACCACCCAGCTCAAGTCCGTGCTCACGTCCCGCCGCTTCATCAAGCTGGCCGAGCTTGGCGCGCTGGAAGAGGCGCTTAAGAACGCGGGCATGCGCATGGTCTACCTTGAAGACGTGGCCAAGAAGCTGACCCTTGGCGACAAGCTCGGCGGCATGCTGGCCTCCCGCCTGCGCCTTGCCCCTTCCACGCCCTCGGAAAAGCCTGCGGCCATCATGTTCACATCGGGCACGGAGGGCGTGCCCAAGGCCGTTCTCCTCAGCCACCGCAACATCACGGCCAATCGGTTCCAGGCGTTGAGCTTCCTCACCATCGGCGCAGGCGACAAGCTTTTCAACTGCCTGCCCATGTTCCATGCCTTCGGCCTCGGCATCTGCACTCTCCTGCCCGTTCTTGCCGGCATACGCGTCTTCCTCTACCCTTCGCCTCTCCATTACCGCATCGTTCCCCAGCTCTTCTACGAGAGCCAGTCCACCATCCTCTGCGGCACGGACACCTTCTGCGCCGGCTATGCCCGCTATGGCCGCCCCTACGACTTCAGCCATGCCCGCCTCGTCATCATCGGTGCGGAAAAGATGCGCGAAGGCACCCGCAAGGTGTGGGAGGAGAAGTTCGGCGTTGCGCTGTTCGAAGGCTACGGCGCAACGGAATGCGCCCCGCTCATTTCCGTGAACACTCCCGCCTTCAAGAAGTTCGGCTCTGTGGGCCGCGTTGTGCCCGGCCTTGAGTACCGCATCACCCCCGTGCCGGGCATCGATGAAGAAGATACCGGCCTGCTCTGGGTGAAGGGCGACAACGTCATGCTCGGCTATATGCGCGCCGCCAATCCCGGCGTGCTCGAACCTCCCGTCGATGAGGAGCTTGCCGCCGCCTTTGCGGAGGCCGGCGAAGGAGACGACGGCTCCGGCTGGTACGATACCGGCGACATCGTCCATATCGACGAGCAGGGCTTCGTGTCCATCCGAGGCCGCGCCAAGCGTTTCGCCAAGGTCGGCGGCGAGATGGTTTCTCTGGCTGCAGTGGAAGACGCCCTCAAGGAGATATGGCCCGACAGCGTTCTCGGCGTGGTCACTATCCCCGACGAGCGCAAGGGTGAACAGCTGGCGCTGGTCATCCAGGCCGAGAACGTCACTACCAGCCGCATCGCGGCCCACTTCGCCAGCCGGGGCATATCCCCGCTGTGGACCCCCAAGCGCATACTCTGCGTGAAGGAAGCTCCCCTGCTCGGTTCCGGCAAGTTCGACTATCGCGGCGCCAAGGATCTGGTCATGGGCCAGAAAGGGTAGGCTTTGGGAATAATGCGTCATGCTGGCGGAAATCCGTCGGTGCGGCGCATTTTTTCTTGATAAAAAAAAATTCCTTCCTTATGTTCTTTTCAAAGGACGCCATAGGGCGTCTGCGGAGATCACGATGAACGTTCGCACGAAGACCATCGCCATGCAGAACTCCGAAGCCTGCTTCGGTTCTTCTCTGCTGTGCGCCCTTCTTTGCGATCGACTTCCCGGCCTGCTTCTTGGCTGGGGCCATCCGTGATTTCTGACGTATCGCAAACAGAAGGCTGTTCCGTCGGAAGTCGGAGCAGCCTTTTTTCTGGCCAAGCCCCTATTCCCATCTGACGGAAAGGAATTATCTGCATAAGACGGGCGTCCTGCCGGGCAGGATATTCCGAAACTCTACAGGAGAGAACTATGTCTGACCGCGTTATTATTTTCGATACGACGCTCCGCGACGGCGAACAGTCTCCCGGTGCGACCATGGACCTCAATGACAAGCTCCGCGTGGCCCGTCAGCTCGAAGCTCTCGGCGTGGACGTCATCGAAGCCGGCTTCCCCGCGGCCAGCGACGGCGACTTCGAAGCTGTGCGCGCCATCGCTCAGGTGGTGGAGAACGCCCAGGTGGCCGGCCTTGCCCGCGCCAACTTCAAGGATATCGACCGTGCCTGGGAAGCTGTGAAGCATGCCCGCCACCCGCGCATCCATACTTTCATCGCCACTTCTCCCATCCACATGCAGTACAAGCTGCGCAAGACCCCTGATGAGGTGGTAGAACTTGCTGTGGCTGCGGTGAAGCATGCCGTGCAGTACACTTCCAATGTGGAATTCTCCGCCGAAGACGCTTCCCGCTCCGACTGGGACTTCCTCGTCCGCGTGGTGACGGCCGTCATCGACGCCGGCGCCACCACCATCAATATCCCCGACACCGTGGGCTTTGCCCAGCCCGATGAATTCGGCGCGCTCATCAAATACCTCATCGATAACGTGCCCAATTCTTCCAAGGCTGTGTTCAGCGTGCACTGCCACGACGACCTCGGCCTCGCCGTGGCCAACAGCCTCGCCGCCGTCAAGAACGGCGCCCGCCAGGCCGAACTCTGCCTCAGCGGCATCGGCGAACGCGCCGGCAATGCCTCTCTCGAAGAGTTCGTCATGGCTCTCAAGCTCCGTCCCGAATACTACGGAGTGGAATGCGCCATCAACAACGAGCAGCTCTATCCGGCCTGCCATCTGCTCTCGCTCATCATCAGCCGCCCCATCCCGGCCAACAAGGCCATCATCGGTTCCAATGCCTTCGCCCATGAGTCCGGCATCCATCAGGACGGCATGATCAAGAACCGTGAGACCTATGAGATCATGACTCCGCAGGCTGTCGGCCGCAAGTCTACCGACCTCGTCATCGGCAAGCACTCCGGCCGCAACGCCGTGCGCACCCGCCTCGAAGAGCTCGGCTATCAGCTCGATACCGATCAGGTGAACGCCGTGTTCGCCGCCATGAAGGAACTGGCCGACAAGAAGGCCCGCATCTACGACGAGGACCTTGAATCTCTCGTGTTTTCCGAAGTCTATCACCTGCGCATCGAAGACCGCTTCCGCCTCAGCAACCTCAGCGTGCAGACCTCCATGGGCTCCAACATGCCCGCTACTGCTGCCGTGGTCCTTCAGGATCACGACGAGGAAGTCCGCCTTGCCGGCTTTGGCGTTGGCCCCGTGGATGCCGCCTTCAACGTCATCAAGCAGCTCTGCGGCTCTACCGCTGAACTCGAGAAGTTCACGGTGAACGCTGTGACCGGCGGGCTCGACGCCCAGGGCGAAGTGTGCGTCCATCTGCGCGACGGCAAGTACACCGCCACCGGCCGCGGCGCCGACCTCGACATCTTCGTCGCCGCTGGCAAGGCCTTCATCGATGCCTTGAACCGCCTCGAACTGAAGGAATCCGACAACGTCATCAGCTACAAGCAGAACCCTGTGGACTAAAGCTGGCTTTTTCCAGGGGAGATGATCTCCCCCGGACCCCCATATTGCGCGCGGGGCTTTCCATTCGCGGAAAAAGCCCCGCGCGGAACAATGAGGGGCAGAGAAATCATTTCCCTGCCGGGGCGTGGGGCAGAGCCCCACATTCTGACAATCCTTCCTCATCAGGAGCAGACATATGGCAATGACCCTTGCTCAGAAGATACTGCAGATGCACACGGACGAGGAAGTCCGCGAAGTCGGCCAGATCGTGGAGTGTTCTCTTTCCGGCGTGCTCGCCAACGACATCACCGGCCCGCTGGCCATCAAATCCTTCCGCGCCATGGGGGCCAGGAAGGTCTTCGACAAGGACAAGGTCTTCCTTGTGATGGACCATTACACCCCGCAGAAGGACATCGAGTCCGCCAATCAGGTCATCGTTTCCCGCAGCTTCGCCAAGGAAATGGGCATCACCCATTATTACGAAGGCGGCTGCGCCGGCGTGGAGCATGCTCTTCTGCCTGAAAAGGGCTTGGTGAAGCCCGGCGACCTTGTCATCGGTGCGGACAGCCATACCTGCACCTACGGCGGCATCGGCGCTTTCTCCACCGGCCTCGGCTCTACGGACATCGCCTGCGGCATGGTGCTTGGACGCCTCTGGTTCAAGGTGCCGGCCTCCATCCGGGTGAACATCGAAGGCTCCATGCCCAAGTGGATACGCGGCAAGGACCTCATCCTTCGCCTCATCGGCGAGATAGGCGTTGACGGTGCGCTCTACCGCGCCCTTGAGTTCGGCGGATCTGCCCTCAAGGACGTGGACATCGAAGGTCGCCTCTGCATGGCGAACATGGCCATCGAAGCCGGCGGCAAGTGCGGACTCTTCCCCTCCGACGAGCTCACCGCCGAATACTGCAAGGCCCACGGCAATCCTGATCCCATCGCTCTCGCCGCTGACGAAGGCGCAGAGTATGAGCGCGTGGTGACCATGGACGTGACCGGCATGGAGCCCGTGGTGGCCTGCCCCCATCTGCCTGAGAACACGCGCCCCGTGTCTGAACTTGGCGACATCACCGTCGATCAGGTGGTCATCGGTTCCTGCACCAACGGCCGCATTTCCGATATGCGCGACGCCGCCGAAGTGCTCAAGGGCCGCAAGGTGGCCAAGGGGGTGCGCTGCATCGTCATTCCCGCCACGCCTGCGGTCTGGCGTCAGGCCATGGATGAAGGCCTGTTCGAGATCTTCTCCGATGCCGGATGCGTCATCAGCACTCCTACCTGCGGCCCCTGCCTCGGCGGCTACATGGGCGTGCTTGGCGACGGTGAACGCTGCATCTCCACCTCGAACCGCAATTTCCGCGGCCGCATGGGCAGCCTCGAATCCGAACTCTACCTCTCCAGCCCCTGCGTGGCAGCCGCTTCCGCCGTCACCGGCGTTATCACCGGCCCCGACAAGCTGTAATAGAGGAAATATTGGCAAGATGTGGGGCGTTGCCCCACCCCCCGGGGGGGGGGGGGGGG
>JAFQPD010000085.1 GCA_017411945.1 Mailhella sp. | reverse complement strand
ACGGCGAGGCCTTTGCCAAGAGAGGAAAGGACGCCGCCGGTGACGAAGATAAATTTGGTTTTCATGTGTGAACCCTTCTCTATTTGAAAAAACGTATAGGTTGAGCACATGGCAGGGGGCAGAGTGAATCTTTGATAAATCACCTTGTTGCGACCCGTGCCTGAACAGTTATACGCGATAGCCCTTTGGATGGAAAGCGATAAATAGCCCTCTGAAAAATTTTTTTGGTCAGGAGAAAAAACAGTTGACATTGAAAATAGAATTCATTACTAATTTTTTAACGAGAGCGGGAACAGCTCAAACAGGAAGGCTGTTCGATTGAAAATAGCAGAGTGTTCGCAAAAGGCAGCAGGACAGGATATTGACCTCCCCCCTCCGCCGTCTGACGACGGCTTGACTCCGGCTCTGTCCGGAGGACGTCAGGCGGCAAAATTTCGTGAAGGCGAAAGCCTTCGCAGGCATTGGAACACGGGCGTTCCGTGTTCTGGCTGAGGCCATGCCTCAGTCTCCTGGTGCGGCGAGGACCGCCCACCCCAAGGAGGGCGGTCCGAAAGCGCCGGGTTCTTCTCTTGTATAGCCATGACAGCGGCGGGATGATCCGAGCATTCCGCTGATCCACCGCGCTTTGTTCCGAGGAAGCGCTTCAGCCGGGCATTTGTCTGGATGTCCGGCAAAATTTCTCTGCCATGCGGCAGGAGCATGGAAAGCAGATCCATGCCATTTTTCGCCATAGGCTCTCGAAGGAATCAGGTCTCCTTCGCGAGTTCCTCCTCCGCATTGCCAGCATGTAAGCCATGCATGCTGGCGAAATTTCCCCCAGGCTTCTTCCGGCCTGGTCAGGCATAGGGATGCCTGACCGAATTTCAGTCCTGCCATGACCCCGATATCTGACGCAAGCGGGGCATGCTATGGCCTAGGCGCGGAAGGAGAGAGCTTCCGCTTGCCTGCGAACACCGCGCTGATCACTCCTGCACCGCTGTGAACCGCATACAGAAAGGCCGCCGTCGGATATGTCCGGCAGGCGGCCTTTCTGTCGTGCCTATTTTTCGCAGATTCCCCGATAGGGGCAGCGTTCGCATCGCGGTGTACGGCGCGGCATGAACTCCCGTGCTTCCGCCATATGGCGAAGGACGAAGGAAAGCAGCTCCGGGATGCGTTCGGCGATGATGTTTGCGCGTTCCATTTCCTCCACATCGCGGCCCATGAGCGAGACCTCTTCGCCTCCGTCGGCCAGCTGTACCCATGCGGCGTCGGCAAGAGGCGAAAGGCGCAAATGCCCTGCGTTTTTCGGGTCGTGGCCGCATATGTAAAGATAGCAGGGAAGCTGCAGGCTGGGCAGGCTGTCCGCAAGGTCGGACAGCGGATCGGGCTGTCCGGGAGTCCATTCTTGCATGGCCTGCCACAGGTTTTCGTCGTGCCAGAATTCCCGGCGGGGGCTTTTGCTGGTGCGTCCGCTCTTGTAGTCGAGGATGACGAGGCCTTCTTCGCGGCGGTCGAGCCTGTCTATCTGTCCGGCGAGAACGAAGCGGCGGTCGCCAAGGAATATCTCGGCGGATGCTTCATGCTCGAGCTGGAGTATCTCCGTGAGTTCGGGCTGATGTTCGAGGAATTCGGCAAGCCGATGCGGCCCTGCGGCTTCGAGCATGAAGCGGCTCTGGGCGGGAAGGCTGTCGCAGAGGCCGCTCGCCTCCAGCTCTTCGCGGAAGAGAACGGCAAGGCGGTCGGCTGATATGTCGCCTAGGCGCAGGAACTGCCCCAGATACGGCTCGAAGGCCCGCTGGAGGACTTTGTGCAGCATGGTGCCGACGGCAGGGTAGTCGTCTCCTTCCGGAACTTCGTCCAGTTCATGCAGCGAGCAGACATGCCTGTGGAAGAAACGGGCCGGGCAGGAAAGGTATTCGTCCAGCCGAGAGGGAGAAAGCGGCTTTTTCAGCAGGGCGTCCATACGGCGGTCGATGTCCGGCGTGCGCACTATGGCGGCATCCTGCGAGGCCGGCGGGGCAGAAAGGGGGAAGGCTGCGGCCGTGAGCGGGCCTTCTCCGGAGCGGAGCCGCCGCCTCTCGCGCTGCTCCACCTTCCATATGGCTTCCTCCACGAAGCGGGAACGCTGCTTTTTGGCGTCCATGATGCCGGAACTCTGCACGCCTTCCTGCCAGTAGAGGAAGACTTCCTTTGCGCCTGCGAGGAGGCGGTGGAAGGTATGAGCGGCCAGCAGGTCGCGCCTTCCGCTGTCCGGCAGGCCGAGCATGTCGCGCAGGCTGTCGGGCAGGAGCGGGTCGCGGCTGGGGGCTCCGGGCAGGGCGTCTTCGGTGAGGTCGAGCATGTAGACTCGGTCGAAGCGCAGGAGGCGTGTCTCCAGCGTGCCGAGTATCTGCAGGCCGGTGAGGGGATCGGCTTCGAAGGGCACGCGCTGTTCGGCAAGGCTTTGGCGCAGTATGGCGAACAAGGAATCGGGCGCAAGCCTTTCCTGGCACAGGGCGTTGTCAGCAAGGTCGGGGATGACGTTCTGCATGAGGCGGGTGAGGCATTCGGCATCAAGCGGGAAGCGCGGCCAGATGTGGCGGCCATGTTCCAGAAGAAGCTGGCACAGGGCCTGCAGGCGTTCGGAGAGCCCGCGCAGAGTGTGCACTTCGCGCCAGCTGGAGACAAGGACGTCCATGACCTTGAGCAGGAGGGCGCCGTTCTCTTCGTTCACGCCTTCGAGCGGGGGAAGACCCTTGGATTCGCGGTCAAGGTCGCCCAGCACTTCGTCGAGGAGGTCTTCTGCCAGAGATGCAGGCGCGACCATGCGCGAACCTTTTCTCAGCGCGCGTTCCATGTGCACGAGGAAGGGACGCAGGGGCTGGCCTTCCGCTGTGTTTGTTTGGTCTAACTCTATATTCTCGTCCGGCTGTTCTCCGTTCGCGCAGAGCATGCGCACATAGGGATGGCGCATGAGGTCCATGAGAGGCTTCCAGCGTACGCGGCCCTTCGCGTCCATGCTTTCCCGCACCTGGAGCATCCGTTCCACGAGGCGTGCCAGAAGGGAACGTTCCAGAGGGTAGCCCAGCGAGATATTGATGTTCTTTTCCGGGATGTGGTGCAGGGTTGGCATGAGCAGGGAGTCGTGCGAGATGACCACGGCCCGGCTTTCTCCGGGATGGTGCGAGCGTTCCAGCTCCTGCTTCAGCTCAAGGAGCTGGGAGTGCAGGTCGTACCCGGCAAAGAAATGGATGTTCGGTTCCTGCCTTCCCCTCTCGCCCATGAGGACGGCCTTGGCTTTCCAGCGTTTGAGCCAGCTGCGGTGTTCGCCGCAGCTCCAGTGCTCGTCGTTCTCAAGGATGGCGGGGTCGGTATGCAGGCATATCTCCGCGCCATATTCCCAGAGGTAGCGGAAGAGCCTGTCTTCGGATTCCGTGAGGCGCACGAAGCCTGCGATGATGATCTTCTTTCCCTGAAGCTTGAGCGGCAGGTCGGGCGCAGCTTCTGCCGTGAGCGCCGCCCGCTGGGATTCCAGGCCGGGGGTGCTCATGCCGCGGCTGATGATGCGGGTGCGCCAGTTTTCCTGAATGCTTCTCAGCGAGCCGAGCAGGGCGGCGGCATAGTCGGAGACGCTGTCTTCCACATGGTGAAGGTCATCGGCGTCGATCATATGTCCGGCGCATTCGTCCAGAAGTTTGGCAAGTCTCACTCCCCAGGGGAAGAAGCGCACCATGACGTCTTCCGCTTCAAGGTCAGAGGCCAGCTTGGCAAGGGGGCTTCCGGCAGGGGCGGAAGAGCCCACGGCCTGCACGCTTTCTTTGACGAGGGCGACCTGATCCAGCGTTCCCGCCATGCGCGGCACTGCACGGGTCCAGCTTTCGAGGCAATTCCGTATGAGCTGGCTGGAGCTGACGATATGCGGGAGCATGATGGGCTTGTCCGCGTTCTTCTTATAGATATCGAGCAGGTAGCGGCGCGGACGCTTGAGCGGGAAGACGATGACGGCCTTGCCGGGATGCCCGCCGGTCAGTTCGTCCGCAAGGGCGTGTATGCGCAGGAGGAAGTCGTCGTCCCACGGGACGATACGGAAGGGCGAACGGCCGCTTATCCCTGAGGAAGAAGCCGCCGTGCGGCGTTTGCGCCTGGGGGCTTCTGTGCCGGGGGAGAGAAGGGAAAGGTCAGGCATGGCGGGCTCCGTCGGCAGGATCCAGAGGGATGAGGGTTCGGCGGTCGAGATAGACGAGGACGCCGCGAACAGGCAGGTCGGAAGCTTCGCCCAGCAGGCGAAGGTAGCGCGAGAGCTGCTCCACATGGGAAGGGGCGGGCAGTTCGCCTGGCGTGCCGGTCTTGTATTCCACGGCTACGAGTTCGCGCCCGTCATCCACAAGAAGGTCTACGCGGAACTGCCGCCCTTCGCTGTCCAGTATGGCGTGTTCCGGCGTGCCGAAGGCCAGCCAGTGGGGCGATTCTGGCAGAGAAGCATACCATGCGAGGTCTTCAGTGATGTCGGCCAGCACGGCTTCCTTGTCCGGCACGGGCAGAGGGAAGGTGGAAAGTCCGCGGGCGGCGGCAAGCTCGGCGTCGCGCCGGGCAGAGGCCGCACCTATGCCCGAGACCTGAAGGCATTCGAGGCAGTGATGCACCAGTGTGCCGCGCCGGCGCGCCGTGAAGGTCCAGTCCTCCAGCGGGGAGCGGAACATGCGCAGGCGGGGAAGCCAGCCCATAGGCCGCCAGCTTTCCTCTGCCCCCTCGGAAGTTCCGGGAGAGGAGGCGAGAAGGGGCGGCGCCTGCGCTTCAGGGGAAGAAGAGGATTCAGCGGGGGCTTTGCATGGTGCGGGAAGGGGCTCCGCCGGTTCGTCGTTCTGAGGAGCTTCTCCCCATATAGCAGTCTGCCCGGCCTCCTTCATCTGCGGATGCAGGCGGGAGATGAGCTGGTCCAGCATGGCGGGCACGGCGCCGCAGTCTGGAGCAGACAGGAAGCAGTAGAGCTCGGAAACGGCACGGGTCATGGCGACGTAGGCCAGATGCAGGGATTCCCGCGCTATGCCCATGCGGTGCCTATGCCAGATGTCCCCCATTTCCTTGCAGAGCGGGGCGAGCACGCCCACGCCGCGGCTGGGCCAGAACACGGCCTTGTCGTCCGAGGTGCGCCCCAGAGGGAAGTCCATCCACGGAAGTATGACCACGTCGAATTCCAGCCCTTTGGCCTTGTGCATGGTCATGATGCGTACGGCGTCCATGCTTTCGGGAAGGGGAGCCTTTTCTTTGCCGCCGTTTGCGTCCCACCAGTCCAGGAAGCCGGAGAGATCGGAGATGCCCTGTTCCTCGATGCTGAAGACGACTTCAAGGAAGCGGCGCAGGAAGCCTTCGGCGGCAGGAAGACGTTCTGTGACGTTCCAACGCTGGAGCACTTCCATGGAGGCGTCGTAAGGCGTGAGCAGGCCGGTGCCTTCAAGAAGGGGGGCGAAAACGTTTTCCCACGCTTCCGGGAAGTCTGCGGCGAACTGCCTTGCCAGCGTATGGACGCGGGGACGGGACGAAGCCCAGTCTGAAAGGCGGGGCAGAGAGAGTGATGCCCCTCGTGCGTCGAGAAGATCCGGCAGGAGCTGGCGGCCGGTGAGCACGGACCAGAAGGCGAGGTCGTCTTCCGGCGTGTTCAGGAAGCGGAGCAGAGAGACGAGTTCGGCTACGGCGGGCTGTTCGGCAAGGCGCAGGCTGCCCTGCGTGACTACGGGGATATGCCGAGCTATGAGCCATGAAGCCGCCAGCGATGCCTGCTCGTTGCTTCGCGTGAGTATGCAGATGTCGCCCCACGGGTGGGAGCTCCCCAGTTTCTCTACGAGATCGGGAAGCTCCTGAAGCAGTATGGCGTTCTCCTGCCCCTTGTCCAGCCAGCGCAGGCGCACATGCCCTCCGGGCTGGCAGTGTTCTGCGCTTTGGGAGGCTCGATCGAAGGCGGCCCGCAGGAGTTCGGCCTGCTCGCTGAGGATCTCGGCACTTCCTTCTCCAGTCTCTGAAAGCAGTCTGGCGGCATTTTCCCTGTCGCCGATGGGCGAGAAGAGGGCGTTGTTCCATGCAACGATGCGTTCCCGGCTGCGCCAGTTGAAGGGCAGTGTCTCGAGGCAGGGCTTCTCGATGAGGCTGAGGAGCGGGGAGCGGGGAGAGGCGAGGGCGTCGAAAAGCGTGGCGTCGCCGCCTCGCCAGCCGTAGATGGCCTGCTTCACGTCGCCCACGATGGTGAGCGTTCCGCCCTTGGAAAGGGCTTCCATGGCAAGAGGCTGGATGGCGAGCCACTGGTCGAAGCTGGTGTCCTGGAATTCGTCGATGAGGATATGGCTGAGGCGCGAGCCCATGCGGCAGAACAGGCTGTTCACGCCGTCGCTGTCATCGGCGGCCCGTATGGCAAGGTGGGGGATCTGCGAAGCGGCAATGATGCCATTGCGGCGTTCGAAGTCTTCCAGCCTGCCGAAAATGGCATGGGCCAGCTCGGCAAAGGGCATGAGCCGGCGGGCCTTGATGAGGATGCGCATCTCGTTCAGGTCTTCGCACAGCCCGCTGTAAAGAGCGTGGAGAGCAAGGCTGGCTTTGCCTTTGGACGCCTTGTTCAGGCATTCGTCGATGCTTTCCTTGCGGAAGTAGGCGGAATCCGGCAGGCGGGAGGGCATGCCGCCGCTTTCGGCGCATTCGGTGAGAGCAGAGAGGAACCGCTTGTTTGCGCTGAGTTTTTCTTCGGCAAGTCGCTGGAGGATCTCGCGGGCATGGGCTTCGATGCCGGAAAGGATGCCGCGCAGGTGTGCCTCTGCTTCTTCGGAAGAGGCAAGGTCGCTGAGCGACCAGCCTTCGGCATTGAGCAGGAGCGAGACCATGCCCATGATGCGGTCGCGGATGCGATCCCCGGAAAGGAATCCGTGTGCATTTTCAGAGCGCAGGAGCTGTTCGCAGGCGCGGCGGAAGAGGGCGGCAAGTTCCTCATCTCCGTCGCGGGCCTGTTCTGCTATGATGTCGAAAAGCGGTCCGGAGATATCGTTCTCGCTGAAGCGGGGCTCGAAGTCCGGCGAGAGGTCGAAGTCCATGGCGCAGAGGCGCACCATGAGATGGAGCAGGCTGTCGATAGTGCGGATGTTGAGTGCGCTGTAGTTCCGTATGAGCGTATCCACTGCAGCGGCGGCACGCGGCGGAGTCCAGAATTTTTCTTCCGGAGTGAGGCGGCGAGCATCCGCCGGGGCGAGGGCATGGGTCTTGAGGCGGGCAAGCACGCGTTCCCGCATTTCGGCCGCGGCCTTGTTGGTGAAGGTTATGGCCAGTATCTCCTGCCAGCCGTATTCCCCTTCGCCATTGCGTAGGGAGCAGCCGGCAGGGGGCCTTTTCCAGGACGCGGCGGAAGAGCCGGCAAGAAGGGAGAGGAAGGAGCCGGTGAGGGTGTAGGTCTTTCCGGAGCCTGCGGAAGCCTTTATCTGACGGAATTCGTTCATGGGCTTATCATCCGTCATAAGCTGCTCTTCCGCAAGAAAAAAGGAAGGCCCCGCCGGGACATGCCTGACAGGGCCGAGATGGCTGGCGCATGCTTTCCAGATCAGGAAAGCTTCTGGCCGGTGGTGGCGATGACGGAACGCCAGTAGTTCGAGGTGATGTCGATCTTGCGGCGGCGGCGGGTCACCAGCTGGAGGGGCAGGTGGACGAAACGGTCCTGCATGCGGGCCACGACCATGTTGGTCTTGCCGGCCATGGCGGCGTGAACGGCGTTTCGGCCGAGCTGGCCGCAGTAGACGCGGTCGTTGGTGTTGGCGGGCATGGAGCGCACGATGTAGGAGGGGTCGATGTATTTGACCGTGACGTTCATGTCCTTGGCGGCAAAGTAGTTCTTTATGGCCTTCTGGAGGAAGGAGCCGATGTCGCCGAGGACGAGGTTGCCGGAAGCATCGGTCTTGCCGGAGGCGGTGAGCAGATCCTGGCCGGCGCCTTCAGCCGCAACGATGACGGCGTGGGAGCGTTCGAGCAGGCGTTTCTCAAGGGCAGGGAGCAGGCCGCCTTCGCCTTCGAGCTTGAAGGGGGATTCGGGCACGAGCACGAAGTTGACCACGTTCAGGGAGAGCGTGGAGGAAGCGGCGATGAAGCCGGATTCGCGGCCCATGAGCTTGACGAGGCCAACGCCGTAGGGGGCGCCGATGGCTTCGGTGTGGGCACAGCGAAGGGCAGTGGTGGCCACGTCCACAGCGGTGTCGAAGCCGAAGGACTTGGGCACGAAGTTGATGTCGTTGTCGATGGTCTTGGGGATGCCGACCACGGCGATGTGCAGGCGGCGGCGGGCGATTTCTTCCTGGATGGCGGAAGCGGCCTTCATGGTGCCGTCGCCGCCGATGATATAGAGCATGTTGACGTTCATGCGCTCAAGGGCGTCGACGATCTCTCACTGACGGTGGAAATGAAGCTGCTTGCCAACGGCAAGGATTCCGGACTGGCTGCGGTTCTGAGTCTGAAGAATCAGTGGAAGCACACCTTTACGGATCTTCCCATGTATGACAGCGATGGCAACCTGATTGATTACCGGGTGGAGGAAACTCCAATCTCGGATAAGTGGATGGTTGAATACGGCGAGATCGTTTCCTCGGGAACAAGCCCGCCGGCTTATTCCACCACAGTCACCAACACTTATGTTACCGGCGGACCGGAGCTTCCCTCCACGGGTACCTCCGCACGGCTTATGTATGTACTTTGTGGCGGCAGCATGATGCTGACCTCCCTGGTATACGGGATTCTATTGAGGCGCAAGCGGGAAAGGAGGATGAAATAAGCCTTCTGAGTCGCGGTAATACATGCGCCGTGAATAGAATTCCATTTACAAAGTAATTTATTAGGAAAGGATAAAAAGACATGAAAAAGTTAGTTTCTCTTATGATTGCGCTGGTCATGGTATTCTCCATGGCAACAGTGGCCTTTGCTGCTGATGGTGATGAAGTAAAGGGCAGTATTACGGTTAACGGAATTACAAAAGATACAACCTATACGATCTATAAGATGCTCGATTTGGAAAGCTATGCGATTAGCGGTGCATATTCCTACAAGGTCAACAGCGACTGGGAAGGCTTCTTTGCAACCGATGAAGCAAAGTACTATATGTCTGTTGGCGCGGATGGTTATGCTACCTGGAATGAGTCCGTTTCGCATGAAGATGATGCTGTGGTTGCAGCTTTTGCAAAGTTGGCTCTTGCGTATGCTAAGGAAAATGATATTGCTGCTGTTGCTAGTTACTCCGCTAATGCTGATGCTGCCAGCTATGTATTCGATGATTTGGATCTGGGCTACTATCTGGTTGACTCCACTGCCGGCGCACTGTGCGGCCTGACTACCACCGATCCCAATGCCTCCATCAATGCAAAAAACCATACTCCCACTGTAGATAAGCAGGTTCAAGAAGACCTTGGCGGTAAGTGGGGCGACACCAATACTGCTGATATTGGTCAGATTGTTAACTTTATGTCCATTGTTCATGTGGT
>JAFQPD010000084.1 GCA_017411945.1 Mailhella sp. | reverse complement strand
CAAAAGTTTCCTTCCCTTCCCCGCAAAATCACATCAATTCCTTCCACAGCGCTTCGGCGGCGCGCCTTGCGCTGCCGGGCTGGCCGCAGAGTTCGCGGAGTTCGGCGAGTTCGCGGTGCATCTTTTCGAGGTGGGAAGGGTCGGAGAGCCACTGGTCCATGCGCTGGTACAGGGGCTCGGGGTCGGCCTCGTGCTGGATATGCTCGGGGAAGCAGGTC
Organism: Mailhella sp.; assembly: GCA_017411945.1. GTDB lineage: Bacteria > Desulfobacterota > Desulfovibrionia > Desulfovibrionales > Desulfovibrionaceae > Mailhella. The sequence goes on along the minus strand of JAFQPD010000084.1, from coordinate 3,803 downwards.
CTGTCGAGGATGAGGTTGGTCAGGCTTATCCACTTCACCTTGAGCACCTTGGTGCCTATCCAGTAGGAGAGGGGCGACACCTTGTAGGCCACCAGCGTGGGCACGCCGGCAAGGCCCGTCTCGAGGGTGGCCGTGCCCGAGGCCGCCATGATGCACTGGCAGGAGCGCATGAAGCGGTAGCGGTCCGCGTTGTCTTCCATGACGAGGGGCACGTCGCAGGCCCAGAGACTGCGCAGATAGTCCTCGGTGAAGTTCGTGGAGCGGATGCAGTGGAATTTGAGGTCGGGGTACTTCGCCGCAAGCTTCTGAGCGCAGGCCGCAAAGGCAGGCAGGAGCGATTCCACTTCCTTGCGGCGGCTTCCGGGCATGAGGCCGATGCGGTGATGCTCCGGCTGGATATGCTTTATGCCTTCGTAGTCCACGAGATCGACGAGAGGGTTGCCCACATAGGCCACGCCGAGGCCGTGCTTCTGGTAGAAGGGCACCTCGAAGGGCAGGATGGAGAAGACGCGCCTGATGTGTTCGCGCAGGAACTTCACGCGGCCCGTGCGCCACGCCCAGACCTTGGGCGGTATGAAGTAATAGACAGGGATGCCGAGGCGGCTGGCTATCTTCGCCACGCGGAAATTGAAGTCCGGCGCATCGATGAGGAGCACGGCGTCCGGGCGGACGCGCTCCATCTCGCGGCGTATGCGGCGGAGCAGGCCGAAGATGCGAGGCAGGGCGCAAAGCACTTCCGTGATGCCCATGACGGAAAGCTCTTCCACGCGGAACAGGTTCTGCTGGCCGGAGCGGGCAAGCTCGTCGCCGCCCATGCCCACCACGCGGAGCTGGCTTTCCGGAGCGAGCTCGCGCAGGGCGGAAAGGAGAGAGCCTCCCTGCAGATCGCCGGAGATCTCGCCGGCGCTTATCCACAGCGTCTTCATTCAGCCTCCTTCTTCCTCGGGAAGGCGAAGGGCTCGAGGGCGGGATACCAGAAGTTGATGGCCGCGCCGACGATGACGGTGAAGATTACGCGGAAGGCAAGCAGGCCCCAGAGCGAGCCGCCTACCAGCATGAGGAGCAGGGTGTCTTCGATGAGCGAGTGGGAAAGGCCCAGCAGGGATATGGAGCAGAGGGCGTCGCGCTTGGAGAGCGCGCCTTCCTGCGTTTCCTTGATGAGCAGGCCGCTGCCGTAGAGTATGCCCAGAGTGAAGCCGATGATGACGATGTTCACGGCCTTGGGAGAGATGCCCAGAAGGCGGAGCACAGGGCCGAGGGCGCGGCCTATCCATTCGGAGATGCGGAAATGGGTCAGACCCTTGTGCAGGAGCATCACCGCACAGACGATGACGTAGATCTCGGCGAGGCTTTCGAGGAATTCGAGGAACCAGCCCGACCACGAGGTGGTGGGCTCGGCGGCGAGAAGGATGGCGGCCTTGCCCTGGAGAAGGCCGAAGCCGTCGAGCAGGGCGTGCAGCAGGGCGCCGGCGACGATGGCCGAGAGCAGACGCAGAGCGAACTGGAAGGGCATGGCCACGCCGCACTGGCCCGCGATGCGCACCTCGATGATGAGCCCGTGGGCGATGAGCACCATGAGGCCGAATATGGTCATCTGCGCCACGGTAAGGTCGGGCAGCTGGGGCGCAAGGGTGATGAGCACCGCAAGGCCGGAATAGATGCTCACGAAAACGCAGGGGAGCCACGCGAGGCTGAGTTCGGCGGGCAGGCCGAGCAGGTCCATGACAGGGCGCATGGGCATGGCAAGGTAGGGGATGAGGCCGCTCTCTTCCAGTATCTTCACCGCGATGAGGATGGGGACGAGGAAGCGGAATATCTTGAGGGCTACCTTGTGGCCTTCGCGCCAGCAGTCCGCGATTATGCTGAAAAGGGCGGACATGGCTTATTTCGCGCGGTCGAGGTAGCCGTAGCGGGCGGCCACGCCGTCGGTGCGGCCGATGATGCGGGCCACCACGGCGTCCACAGTGTCGGGGGTCACCACGCCGAGGTCGCGCACGAGGTAGTATTCCATGGAGCCTTCAGAGAGGGCGAGCGTCTACACCACGGCATAGACGGAACCCACGCCGGGGCGGGAGGGGAATTCGGAAGCCGTGGTGAGCAGGATGCGGAACTTGGCTTCGCGCTGGGGGGCGGCGGGGTTGGTGCTGTTCAGAGCGTCCTGCAGGCGGGTGAACAGGGTCACGCCGAGAGTGTCGGAGCCTTCGAATTCCACCACCACGGGGGTGCGGCGTTCGACTTTGCGGGCTTCGTCGGCAAAGGAGGGAGCGGCGAAGCAGACGGTGAGCAGGAGAGCGAAAAGGGCGATGAGGCGGGCTTTCATGGGGTACTCCCTTTCGTGGAGGGGGATAAGTGAAAAGACCGGCCTTCCCAAGCGGAAAGACCGGTCCTGCGTTTCGTTTTAGAAGCCTTCTTCCAGCGGAGGCCAGATGAGGCCGAGTTCGGGCTGGGGGGCGAGGGCGCGTTCGGCGGGTTCGAGCAGCATGCGGCGGCCTTCGAGATGCAGGCGGCCTTCGGCCAGCCACTGCAGGGCCTGCACATAGATGCGGTGCTCGAAGACGTGGATGCGGTCGAGAAGCTGTTCGTCGTCCTCATCCTGGCGCACGGGCAGTATGGCCTGCACGATGATGGGCCCGCCGTCCATGACGGGGTTCACCACATGCACTGTGCAGCCGCTGAACTTCGCGCCGTATTCCCAGGCGTCGCGGGCGCCGTGGGTGCCGGGGAAGGAGGGCAGGATGGCGGGGTGTATGTTCAGCACGCGGCCGGGGAAGGCGTCGAGGAAGGCGGGCGTCACGAGGCGCATGTAGCCTGCAAGGGCCACGGTGTCCACACCGGCCTTCTGGAGCTCTTCGACCATGCGCAGGTCGAAGCTTTCGCGGTCGGGGAAGGTCTTGTGGTCGATGCACACATGCGGGATGCCGTGCTTGGCGGCGCGTTCCAGCACCCTGGCTCCGGGGCGGTTGGCGATGATGACGCAGATCTCGGCATCGAGCTTGCCGGATTCCACGGCGTCAATCATGGCCTGGGCGTTGGAGCCGCTGCCGGAAGCGAGGATTCCGAGTTTGATGGTCATGCCTTGCTCCTTACTTCGCGAAGGCGGCGCACACGGCGTCGGCCAGAGCGGGGATGCTGAACTTTTCGGGCTGGATGTCGGGTTCGAAGCCGAGTTCGCGCATGGTATCGGCGGTGACGGGGCCGATGGCGGCGAGCTTCACTTCGGGGTGGGCCTTGATGACTTCGGCGGGGATGGCCGCGAGGAAGTTGCGCACGGTGGAAGAAGAGCCGAAGGTCACGCAGTCGAGCTCGCCGGCTTCGAGGGCTTCCATGACCTGCTGGCGGTTCTCGTCACTGGGGATGTTCTCGTAAGCGGCGATGACATCCACCTCGGCGCCGGCGGCGCGCAGGGTCTCGGGCAGGACTTCGCGGGCTTCCTTGGCGCGGGGCAGGAGCACGCGCTTGCCTTCCATGCCGAGGGCCAGCATGGCTTCGGCCACGCCTTCGGCAACATAGGAGGAGGGCACGAGGTCGGGCTTGATGCCCATGGCTTCCACGGCCTTGGCAGTGGCGGGGCCGATGGCGGCCACCTTCACGCCGCCGAGGGCGCGGGCGTCGAGTCCGCAGGCGTCGAGGCGTTCACGGAAGAAGCGCACGCCGTTCACGGAGGTGAACACCACCCAGCCGTAGCGGGCCATGTTCTTCACGGCTTCGTCGAGCTCGGCGTAGTCGGCCATGGGGGCTATCTTGATGGTGGGGAACTGGATGACGCGGGCGCCGCGTTCGGCGAAGAGCTTCGCGCTGTCGCT
>JAFQPD010000083.1 GCA_017411945.1 Mailhella sp. | reverse complement strand
TACGCCGAATGGGCCCCCAACGAGAAAGTCGCCGCCGAAGCCGCCTTCGGTGCTTCCCTCGCCGGTCGCCGCTCCTTCTGCGGCATGAAGCACGTCGGCCTCAACGTGGCCGCCGACCCGCTCTTCACCCTCACCTACACCGGCGTGAACGGCGGCATGGTCATCGGCGTTGCCGACGACGCCGGCATGCACAGCTCCCAGAACGAGCAGGATTCCCGCCACTACGCCAAGGCCTCCAAGGCTCCCATGCTCGAACCTTCGGACTCCGCCGAAGCCCTCGCCTTCACCAAGGCCGCCTTCGAGCTTTCCGAACGGTTCGACACCCCCGTGCTCCTCAAGATGTGCACCCGCGTGGCCCATTCCCAGAGCCTCGTCGAAGAAAGCCCCCGCGCCGACTTCACCCCCAAGGCATACGAGAAGAACATCGCCAAGTACGTCATGATGCCCGGCAACGCCAAGCGCCGCCACCCCGTGGTGGAACAGCGCATGCTGGACCTCGCCGAATACGCTGAGACCTCGCCCCTCAACCGCTGGGAACGCGGCAGCGAAGGCAAGCTCGGCGTCATCACCTCCAGCACCTGCTACCAGTATGTGCGCGAAGTGTGCGGCGAAGATGTGAGCGTGCTCAAGCTCGGCATGGTCTGGCCCATGCCCGAGAAGCTGCTCCGCGAATTCTGCGCCTCCTGCGAGCGCGTCATCGTGGTCGAAGAGCTCGACCCCTTCATCGAGGAGCACTGCGCCTCCCTCGGCCTCAAGGTGGAAGGCAAGAACCTCTTCCCCCTGCTCGGCGAGATCTCCCAGAACATGGTGGCCGAAGCCCTGGGCGGCAAGGCCGTCTCCGGCCCCGCCGTGGAAGACCAGATCCCCCCGCGCCCGCCCGTCATGTGCGCCGGCTGCCCGCACCGCGGCCTCTTCTTCACCCTCGCCAAGAACAAGATCACTGTCATAGGCGACATCGGCTGCTACACCCTCGGCGCCGTCGCCCCGCTGAACGCCGTGGACTCCGTGCTCTGCATGGGAGCTTCCATCTCCGGCCTGCACGGCTTCAACAAGTCCAGCGACAATGAGCTGGCCGGCAAGACCGTGGCCGTCATCGGCGACTCCACCTTCATGCATTCCGGCATCACCGGCCTCGTGAACATCGCCTACAACGGCTCTGCCAGCACCGTCATCATCGTGGACAACTCCATCACCGGCATGACGGGCCACCAGCAGAACCCCACCACCGGCAAGACCCTGAAGGGCGACTCCGCCGCCAAGATAGACCTCGAAGCCCTGTGCCGCGCCGTGGGCATACAGCGCGTGCGCGTGGTGGACCCCAACGACCTCAAGGCCACTGAGACCGCCATCAAGGAAGAGCTGGCCGTGGCCGAGCCTTCCGTCATCATCGTCCGCCGCCCCTGCGCCCTGCTCAAGTATGTGAAGCATTCCGCCCCGCTCTGCGTGGACCGCGAAGCCTGCAAGTCCTGCAAGGCATGCATGCGCATCGGCTGCCCGGCCATCAGCATGGTCGAAGGCAAGGCCGTCATCGACGCCACGCTCTGCACCGGCTGCGGCGTGTGCGCCCAGCTCTGCAAATTCGGAGCTCTCAACGGGGAGGGAAAATAATGAAGACCAAGAACATCATGATAGTGGGCGTGGGCGGCCAGGGTTCGCTCCTCGCCAGCAAGCTCCTCGGCCGTCTGCTCCTCTCCAAGGGCTATGACGTCAAAGTCTCCGAAGTGCACGGCATGAGCCAGCGCGGCGGTTCCGTGGTCACTTACGTCCGCTTCGGCGAACGCGTGTGCTCCCCCATCATCGACAAGGGCGAGGCCGACTTCATCGTTTCCTTCGAACTGCTCGAAGCCGCCCGCTGGACCAGCTACCTCAAGCCCGAAGGCACGGTGGTGGTGAACACCCAGCAGATCAACCCCATGCCCGTCATCATCGGCGCCATGCAGTACCCCGGCGAACTCGTGGACAAGATGAAGGCCCTTGGCGTGAACGTGGACGCCTTCGACGCCCTTTCCGTAGCCAACGAGGCAGGCTCCTCCCGCGCCGTAAACATCGCGCTCATGGGCCGCCTCTCCAAGTACTTCGACTTCACGCAGGAAGAATGGATGCAGGCCATCGAGGCCAGTGTTCCTCCGAAGGCTCTGGAACTGAACAAGAAGGCTTTCCAGCTCGGTGCTGAAGCCTAGGGACATCTGAAATGGACAAATGCTATCAGCCGGAAATCGAAGCCGCCCCGGTAGAAGAGATCAAGAAGCTCCAGCTGGAACGGCTTCAGGAACAGGTGAAGCACGTTTACGCCAACGTGCCCTACTACCGCGAGAAGATGGACAAGGCGGGCGTGAAGCCCGAAGATATCCGTGAACTTGCGGACATCGCCAAGCTCCCCTTCAACTATAAGCAGGACCTGCGCGACACCTACCCCTACGGCATGTTCGCCGTGCCCATGAAGGAAGTGGTGCGCCTGCACGCCTCCAGCGGCACCACCGGCAAGCAGGTGGTGGCCGGCTACACCCGCGGCGACATGGACATCTGGAACCAGTGCTGCGCCCGCGCCCTCACCGCCGCTGGCTGTACCGATGAAGACGTGGTGCACGTTTCCTACGGCTACGGCCTGTTCACCGGCGGCCTCGGTGCCGACGGCGGCGCCATGAAGGTGGGTGCCACCACCGTGCCCGTTTCCAGCGGCAACACCAAGCGGCAGATAACCATCTTCCAGGATTTCGGCTCCACCATACTCATGTGCACGCCCTCCTACGCCCTGCATATCGCGGAAGTCATGCGCGATATGGGCGTAACGAAGGACGACATCAAGCTCAAGGCCGGCATCTTCGGCGCAGAACCGTGGACCAACGAGATGCGCCGCCAGATAGAAGACCTGCTCGGCATCAAGGCGTATGACATCTACGGCCTCACCGAGATCATCGGCCCCGGCGTGGCCTTCGAATGCGAAGAGCAGTCCGGCATGCATGTGAACGAGGACCACTTCCTCATCGAGATCATCGACCCCGAGACCGGCGAGCCCCTCGGCGAAGACGTGCAGGGCGAAATTGTCTTCACCTGCCTCAC
>JAFQPD010000082.1 GCA_017411945.1 Mailhella sp. | reverse complement strand
CCTCCCCCTATCCCCAAAGCTTTTTAATTGAGGATGTTATGTCTGGTCAGACACTTGCTCAAATTCCCGAAGCCTTCCGCGGGCTCTTCGAGCCGCATCGCTTCAAGGTCTTCTACGGAGGGCGCGGCGGGGGCAAGTCGCGCTCCTTCGCTCGCGCTCTGCTCCTTCTGGGAACGCAACGCCCTTTGCGCGTGCTCTGCGCCCGAGAGATACAGCTCTCTATCCGCGATTCCGTGAAACGCCTGCTCGACGACGAGGTTCGACGCCTCGAACTCGGCTCTTTCTACCATTCCACCGATGCCGAACTGCGCGGCGCGAACGGCACGCTGTTCATTTTTGCCGGCCTGCGCTCGAACCCGGAAAAGATAAAGTCATACGAGGGGCTTACGCATTGCTGGATAGAGGAGGCCGAAACAGTTTCCGACCGCTCGCTCGACCTCATCGCCCCCACCATGCGCACGCCCGGCTCGGAGATATGGATCAGCTTCAACCCGGACCGCGTGAACGCCCCTGTGTGGCGCCGCTTCGTGGTGCAGGCCCCGCCGGATGCCCTTGTGCGCAAGGTGGGCTGGCGCGACAACCCGTGGTTCCCGGAGGAGCTGCGCAAGGAGATGGAGCATTGCCGCGCCACGGACCCGGCCCGCTGGGCGCACGTTTGGGAAGGCGAGCCGCGCCTTGTGGCCGAAGGCTCCTACTACGGGCGGCTGCTCCAGCGCGCCGAGGCCGAGGGCCGCGTGGGCCGCGTGCCTGCCGAGCCCGGCCTGCTCGTGCACACCGCGTGGGATCTCGGCATGGGCGACTCCACAGCCGTGTGGTTCTTCCAGCATCTGCCCGCCGGGCGGCTGGGCGAATGGCGATTCATCGACTTCTACGAGGCCAGCGGCGAAGGGCTGGCGCATTACGCCGAAGTGCTCGCAAGGCGCGGATATCGTTACGGAAAGCATATCGCCCCGCACGACATTGCCGTGCGCGAGCTCGGCACGGGCAAGAGCAGGCTGGAGGCCGCCCGCGCCCTTGGCCTGAACTTCGAAGCCGCCCCGCGCCTGCCCGTGGCAGACGGCATCGAGGCCGCGCGTCAGGTGCTGGAAAACGCCTGGTTCGACAGGGAAAAGTGCGGCCGCGGCCTCTCCTGCCTCTGGGGCTATCAGCGCGAGTTCGACCAGGCCCGCGCCTGCTTCCGCACCCAGCCCCTGCACGACTGGACTTCCCACGGGGCCGACGCCTTCCGCTATGCCGCCGTGGGATTCAGAGGAGAAGTTCGAGGCTTCGAACCGCTGAGGAAGACTCGCAACATTCGCTCTATTTAAAGGATGGGATTGTGGGATGCGGGGGGTCGAAGCTCCCTGACTAGGCAGGCGGCGTGCTTTTCAAAGGAAGATAACTCGCTCCCTAGCCCGGCGCGGTGTGATGCTTTAGGTCGGAGGGCCCGCGAAGCGGTGCCCGACAGCCGAGCCGAAGCTAAGGGCCTCGGGAGCGCGAAGCGCGGTGAGAGGCCCGTGCGAGGGCGGCGTCATCTGGTGGTCAAAAGCCAAGTGAAGCGACAAAGCCGCAGAGAGCGCGAAAGCGCGGGCGGCTTGGAGCAAACGGCATCTTACGTTGCCTTTCTTCCTCACCCGCGCGAATGCGCGGGAAAGCGGATTTTCGGCTAGAAAATCCAAGACTCTGGAAATCATTTCCTTTAATGCCCCAGCGCAGTCCGTACCCGTGACTTGAGGCCAAGGGCAAAGCCCGGCCTTAGAGGCCTCCGTGCAAGCAAACCTCCGCGTCCGGAAAGCCTCCCAAGAGGCGGACGCACTTGCAAGGGCGGACGCCTTGTACAACCTCCGCGCCAAGCCCCCCCGCCGGGAGGGCTCACCACTTAAAAAGAAAGTATGAGCTTGCTCGAAGCAGGCCGGGAGCCCGCGGGTCACGATTCCAAGGCTCCAGCGGCCTTCCGCTCATCCCCCACTCACCGCTAGCGCGGCCTTCGCCTAACGCGCTCCCTCGAAAGGGCAATTTCCGTTGTTCGCCGCTCCCGGCGGGGAGAGCAAGCCGCCCTCCGGCAGAGCGGGGTGCTCCGACAGCAGGCCGGGAGCCCGCATCTTTACCATAAACATCTAACCATATCGAGGTATTATGAGAAACGCACTGCGCGCGCACATTGCCGCTTCCCTGCAGGACTGCATGGGCGATGAAGGCTCTCCGCTCTCTCAGGCCCGCGTGGCCCTGAAGCGTCGCTACCTCGGCCACGGCTACGAGGCCGACGCCGAACGCCGCGAGCGCGGCCTTTCCACCTATGTGGATCGCTCTGTCATGGAGACGATAGAGTGGGCCAAGCCCTGCCTCATGCGTATTTTCTCCAACTCGGAACTTTTACGCTTCGAACCGCGTTCGCCCGGGCAGGAACAGGCCGCAGAGGATGCCTCCGCCTACATCAACCACCTGATATTCAGCAAGAATATTTTCAGGATAGTGCATGACGTGCTCACGGACGGCCTTTATCAGCGGCTTGGCTGGTGCCTCGTGCACGCGCCCGTTTCCCGCTCGCGCCGCATGCGCCGCCTTTCCGGGCTCTCGCGCGAAGAGGTGCTTGCCCTGATGTGCGACCCGCGTCTCGCCCCGGACGCCCCGGGCGCGCCCGAACTGCACGTGGAACGCCGCGAGGAGTGCAGGCCCGAAGGCGAGGACGCCGCGCCGACCTATGACGTGACCATACGCCGCATGGTGGAGAGCCGCGAGATACGCCTCGACCCCGTGCCCAGCGAGCAAGTGCTCATTTCCGGCGACGCGCAGGACGTGGAGCACGCCCGCTTCGTGGCCTTCTGGCAGATTCGCACCGCATCCGACTTGCGCCGCGAAGGATGGCCTGAAACGCTCATTGCCACGCTCCCGGCGTACGAGTCCGGCCGCACCATGCCGGAGACCAGAACCGGCCGCGAACTGAACAGCTCCGGGCCGGAAGCCCCCGGCCGCGAGGGCCGCGCGCAGGGCTTCGGCGCCGTGCCGCCCGGCCGAGAGTTCAAGGTGTTCGAAGCCTGGTTCGACTTCGACATCGACGGCGACGGCCTGGCCGAAAAGGTGAAGGCCGTGTTCGCAGGCGAGGCCCACAACTGCGTGGTCATGGGCTGGGAGGAATGGCCAATGTATCGTCCTCCTTTGTTTTCCGCCTGTTCCGTGCCCCTGCCGCATCAGGTGGGCGGGCTCTGCGTGGCCGACCTCGTGAGCGATGTGCAGGACCTCCGCACGGAGGTGACGCGCCAGTATCTGGACAATCTCGCCCTTGCCAATCAGGGCGAGCTCGTGGTGAACGAAGGCCGACTCGACGGCTCCGTGGAATTCGATTCCCTGCTGGCGCGCGGCGTGGGCGCGGTGCACCGCATCAAGGGTGACGCGAGCATCACGCCTTTGCCTGTTTCGACCAGTTCTGCAGACGCGCTCTCCGGCCTGCAGATGTGCGAAAGCCTTGCCGAACGCCGCACAGGCATTTCGAGCCGCACGCAGAGCCTCGGCGAAGCCGCCCTGCCGAACACGGCCACGGGTGCGAGCATTGTGGAGGAGGCCGTGAATCAGCGCATGGAACTGGTGGCCCGCGTGTACGCGGAAACGTTCTTCAAGCCGCTGGGCCGCTACCTCCTGCACCTGCTCTACGCCTGCCGCGACAAGGGCCTCGAACTGCGGCTCTTCGGGCGGCCCATGGCCTTCGATCTCCATTCCTGGGACCCGGATATGGACATAGCCTGCTGTTCCGCCATGAGCGGTTCGAGCCGCCAGAAACAGGTGGCAACGTATGCCAACATACTTGAATTGCAGTATAAAATGCTGAAGGAGCTGGGCGGGGCAAGCCCCATCGGCCTCGAACAGCTGGTGCACACCTGCCACAAGCTGGCCGAGGCTTCCGGCCTTGAGGCCCCGGAACGCTTCTTTGGCACGCGCGAAGCCGCCCGCGAGGCACAGCGCAGGATGCTCGCCAGCCGGCAGGCCGAAGCCCGGAGCAAGGGCGAGGAAGTTAGGCGAATCGAATCTCAGCGCGGGGCACAGCTCCGGGCCGTGGAGCAGGCCCAGCAGGCGCAGGCCGCACTCGAAAAGCAGAAGCTGGCCCTCAGGGCCGAAGAGTCCCGCGCCAAGCTCGCGCTGGATGCGAGGAAGCTGGCGATGGAGGAAAGGAAGGCGGGGTAGGGGAAGTGCAGATGTGGGGGGGCCGGCCCCCCGCCCCCCGGGGGGGG